>NZ_JBWKYN010000206.1:0-9731 GCF_059423785.1 Arcicella sp. GW458-12-2-14-TSB2
TTTGACGAAAATTTAATGAGTTTTACCCAAATTTCAAAGAACGATTATTTCATGAATCTTAATAAGTCCCTCGCTAGTGATAAAACATTTGATTATCAATAATTTATATCCTTATGAACAATCTAAAGGATTTAAATTACTCTTTCCCTCTCCTATTCATCTCTATCACTTCTACATCAAATATTCTTTTGCCCTCTATCTTTAGTCTCACTGCCGTTTGCACTTTATGAAAACCGTGAGTTCCTGCTGCTCCGGGGTTAATAAATAGCATTCCATTTCTATGTAAATCTCTTTTTACTTGAAGAATATGCGAATGTCCGCACACAAAAATATCTGGCGTTTTTATCCTAAAACATTCCAATGCATCGGGTTTATAACTTGACGGTGCTCCTGCGATGTGTGTCATACCAATATTGAGTTCTTCGCAAGTAAAATGATTTATTTTTGGATAAATTTGCCTCACCGTAGCATCATCAATATTACCATATACGCCCTGTATAGGCTTTAAGGCCTCAAGGGTATCCGAAACCGCTACGATGCCCCAATCGCCAGCGTGCCAAATCTGGTCGCACCAGTCAATATGAGGGAAAAGACGTTCGTCAAGAAAACTATGAGTATCGGAAATAATTAAAATTTTTTGCATAATTTTCACTAAGTCGCCAAATCTTCCGTTTTCAATAAAGGAAACAGAGAGGAATATTGATTATTAAAGATTAAATCTCTTGAATATGTATATTTGCATACACAAACTTTTGAGCAAAGATTGAACAAAAATAGTTGAATATATATTGATAAATGTGTTTAAATCGAAAGACGACCAAGTAAGTATTTCGAGATTTACTTGAGAAAAATAGAAAAACAAACCAGCTAATTTGTTGCTTTATGCCAGTGAAACCATTTGAAACTACGCTTTATGAAAAACTTAAACCGTTTTTCAGTATGCACAATTTTGTGCTGTTAGCAGATAAAAAACAATTTCGGAAAATTACACCAACAGGCTTCCAGAACGTAATTTTTACGGCAACTTCTTATGATGATGAAACTTGGCTAGAAGTAAATATTGGTTGCAGAAACAACCAAGTAGAGCAGATAGCCCAACAGTTTCTCGGGAATACCCGTGACTTCTGGTCAGATTCTAATACTTTAGTCATCTCAATTGGGAAGTTTAATGATGCCAAATATTTTAGATATAAGATTTTGAATGAAAACGATTTGGATGATGTTTGTGAAATAGTGAAAGAGTTTTTGGAACAAAGAGGTTTTCATTTTATGAATGAATCGGATAGCTTACCGGCATTAAATAATATTTTTAATCTGCATCTTTCTAAGCCTTGTAAATATTTATATAACCAATTACATCGTAGTTATAAGGGTATTATCACCGCCAAATTGACATACGATAAACACTTTTTAGATTTATCGAACAAACACCGTGATATTTTGATGAGTAATGGCTCTAGTCCTGATGAACTATTGACTTACGAAAGATTACTAAGTTTTCTATTGTACCATTCTGTGAATTAAACCAGCTTTTATTGAAATTTTCCTAAATTGCATAAGGAAGATTATTTTTTTGATGAAATTACGTATTGTACTCATATTGTTGTTCTGTAACAGTTGGCTTACACCTTTGGTGGCACAACTGAAATTCAGCCGTATTAGTACACAAAGAGGCTTATCGCAAAGTACGGTAGGACAAATCTTTCAAGATAAAAAAGGATTTATTTGGTTTGCTACGAAAGACGGCCTTAATAAATACGACGGCTACCAGTTTACTGTTTATCGCCATATCTCTAACGACCCCAATTCTATTAGTAGTAGTACCATTTCATGTATTACCGAAGACCAAGAAGGCAATCTTTGGGTAGGTACTTTTGATGGTGGCGTAAATAAACTCGACAAAACCACAGGAAATTTTATTCATTTCAAACAAGCAGACGATAAAACTAATATCGGGGGGCTCAGTATTTCGTCTATCATTGCATCACCCGATAATAAAATATGGGTTTCTACTTATGGTTATGGCTTGCTTTGTTTTGACAACCAACAGAAAACCATCAAATGGCGTTTGGTGGAATCAGAGCTACTGACGACCAATGATATTTCATTGGTTTTTCAAGATAAAAAGAACACGCTTTGGTTGGGTGGGCATTATGGTGTAATTACTCATATTGACAAAAACAACCACGCTAATACCGTCCGTTTGCAAAGCAATCTTCCTCCTCGTAAAAATCAGATTACTTGTCTGGTGGAAGACCCACAAGGAAATATTCTAGTAGGAACGCGGGGCAATGGCTTGTATAGACTGAACCCGCAAACGAATGTATTCACTCAGGTACTATATAGTCCTAATCAGAATAATCGAGCCAATTTGATTACTGATTTGGTTTATGACAAAGATGGAACGCTTTGGATCGGCACGGACAATGGAGTTTTTCTTGTAAAAAATAATAATTATACCCAGCTCAGCTACATAGAATCCAATCCTGATTCTGAAACAGGATTAAGCTCGCATGCTATTCAATGTATTTTTGTAGACCGAGATAACAATGTATGGATTAGTACTTGGGAAGCAGGATTGAACGTACATTACAGACATCGGAATAACTTCAAATTATACCGACATAAGATAAACTCGACACAAAATTTATTACGAGATAAAGTAACAGCCATAGCCTGTGAAAACGACCCTAACCGAGTTTGGATTGGTAGTAATAATGGTCTGACACTATTTGACAGAGCCAAAAATACTTTTTCTCATTATTTTATCAGTCCTTCTCATGCCACTACTAGTACCAATGACATCAATAATTTATATTATGATAGTGATGGAGACCTATCGGTGTTAACGTGGGAAATTGGGCTTAGGATTATGAAAAAAGGCAGTAACTCTTTTATACTGTATCCTTATGATGATGGTAGCAATACCACACACCTTACTTGTTTGAGCCCTGCCAGAAAACCAAAACATTTATGGATAGGTACACAAGAAGAAGGCATTTTGTTATTCAACAAACAAACGGGCGAATTCAGTCCTGTTCCAGACCTCAACCGTAAAGGTGTGCTATTGGGCATGCACATTAATTCTATCTTAGAAGAAGAAAACGGTACACTTTGGATTGGTACTTACAACAACGGTATTTACTGTTATAATCAGAAGAAAAGGCAAATTGTTCATATCCGTAAATCAAACCGCTCGGATGGATTAAGTGCAAATCAAATCAATAAAATATATCAGGATTCCCGCAAACAAATCTGGATAGGCACCAATGGTGGTGGTTTGAATCTTTACCAACCAGCTACTAGAAATTTTAAAGTTTGGAGAACAGAAGATGGATTACCTAATAATACTATCAAGGGAATTGTTGAAGACCGTCATTATCATTTGTGGTTATCGACCAATCAAGGTATTTCACAATTTATAACTTATAGCAATTCATTCAAGAACTATACAAAAGCTGATGGGCTTCAAGGCTCAGAGTTTTTGCTGAATGCTTATGCTCAAAACAATCGCGGTGAAATATTTTTTGGTGGTACAGAAGGACTCAACATTTTCCACCCCGACAGTCTGATTGAAAGTAATATAGTACCCAATGTATACCTTACAGGCTTAAAATTGTTCAATAAGCACGTGGTAGTAGGGCAACCCGGCTCGCCTTTGCAGCAAGATATTTCTCAAACAGAAGAATTGGAATTGGAGTCAGACCAGAATGTATTTTCAATTGATTTTACTGCCTTGGATTTTCAACAGTTCAAGAATAACCAATATGCTTATGTACTACAAGGCTTTGATAAAGAGTGGAACTATGTAGGCACACAAAGAACAGCCAACTATACCAACTTGAATGCAGGAAGCTATCTGTTTAGGGTAAAAGCGACCAATAATGATGGTGTTTGGAATCAAAGGGAAGCCATGCTACGCATTACGATATTACCCCCTTGGTACAGAACTTGGTGGGCATATTTCTTTTATCTAATCATTATAGGTATTGGGCTTTATTTCACCAGAAGAGTCGTGCTCATTCGTGAGCGTTTGAAATTGGATGTACAATTACAAGAAAGAGAAAAAGAACAAGTACAGGAATTAGACCGACTAAAAACTAATTTCTTTACTAATATTTCTCATGAGTTCAGAACACCTCTAACACTGATTATCAGCCCCTTAGAAAAATATTTAGCCGAAAACAAAGACATTCCAGATTCGCAACGCAAAAGGACGGAATCTATCTATAGAAATGCCAAGCAATTACAAAAACTGATTAATCAATTACTCGATTTATCTAAATTAGAAGCTGGCAAGCTATCTCCAGAAATTACCCAAAACGATGTAATTGATTTTGTTCAACAGATTACAGAATCGTTTAGAGGGTTAGCTGAACAAAAGAATATTAGGTTGATTTTCAAACCTTCTACGCCTTATTTATTAGCTTATTTTGATACAGATATTTTAGAGAAAATTGTCACTAATTTACTTTCAAATGCCTTCAAATTCTCGGATAATGATGGCGAAATTATCGTAAAAGTATCGGTAAATCCAGCCGATAATCAACGAATTATTATTGCCGTAAGCGATACAGGTATTGGGATTGATAGTAAAAATTTACAAAATGTATTCAATCGTTTTTACCAGATTCATGGTAAAGACCCTCAAAAGCACGTAGTAGGTACTGGCGTTGGGTTAGCTTTGTGTAAAGAGTTGATAGAGTTACACAGAGGAGAGATTCTAGTTAGTAGCCGCTTAGGCAAAGGAAGTACCTTCACTATTCACTTACCTATTAACAAAGATGCCTACGATAGTAATTGGATTCGGGATAATGCTATTGACCCAGAACTTCCCCTGATTAATGTACATGATAATTTAATTGAGCCTCATAAAAACGAACATCATAAAAAGAATGTTCCGCTTTTATTAATTGCAGAAGATAACGACGATTTACGCAATTATATCAAAGAGATTTTCGTTGAAAATTTCAATATCATTGAGGCAAACAATGGTCAAAAAGCCCTTGATATTGCCATAGAACAAGTGCCTGATTTAATCATTTCAGACTGGATTATGCCTGAAATGACTGGTGGCGAGCTTTGCGAGCATATCAAAACCAAAGAAAGTACTAGCCATATTCCTGTAATTATCCTAACGTCTAGAAGTAGTAATGAAAGTAAATTGGCAGGATTAGAAATCGGTGCGGATGATTATATTACCAAGCCTTTTAATGCTAGCTTGTTGGAAGCAAGGGTTAAGAACCTATTGGAAAGCAGGAAAAAACTAAGAGAAAGGTTTAGTAAAGAGGTGAAAGTAAATGCAAAGGAAATCACCTTAAATTCTTCAGATGAACATTTTCTAGAAAAAGCAGTTAGGATTGTAGAGGAAAATATGATGAATACGTCGTTGGATATTGCCTTTTTAGAAAGAGAGTTGAACATGAGCACGATGCAATTGTATAGAAAACTAAAAAGCTTAACAAACTTTTCAGGAAACGAGTTTATCAAGAATGTTCGTTTGAAAAAGGCGATTCAATTACTTGAAACTGACAGTTTTACCATTGCGGAGATTGCATATAAGGTTGGTTTTAATGACCCTTCTTATTTCACTAGAATATTTAAAAAGGAATTTGGTAAATCGCCATCTGAATACTTAGAAAAAACGCCACTATAATAACTATCACTATCTTCAAGTTTGCTTCAGATTTGTTAGGTATCTTGGTTGCGCTAAACCAATACTATTATCATTAAATTGTCTATAAGTCTTAACATTTCCGTCTGATGATGAATATAAAAAAAAGCTTTTATTTATTTATTTTACTTTGCCTAAGTATATGTCCTACTGCTTTTACGCAACAAAGAGATTCTACCTTCCGTAAATTAACCATCAAACAACTGATTGTTCCTGCTTCTTTACTTACTGGAGGTTATATCCTTAAAAGTATTAGCCTAAAACAAGAACAATTAGAATGGCATGATAAATATTATAAAGACTTTCATACACACGTAGATGATATTATTCAATATACGCCTTATGTAGGAGTTTTTGGGTTAGACTTAATGGGCATTAAAGCAAAACATACTGTGGGTGACCGTATTGGCATTTTATTGATTGGCGCTACTATCATGTCGGGAACGGTGTTTACCCTTAAGCATACTACTAAAGTGTTGCGTCCTGACCTTTCTGGACAAGATTCCTTTCCATCAGGCCATACAGCCAATGCTTTTTTTGGTGCAGCTGTTTTAGCGCAGGAATATAATGACGAAAGTATTTGGTATGGCGTCGGTGCTTATACTGTTGCTACCGCTACTGGAACGCTAAGAGTATTGAATAACAGACATTGGTTTTCAGATGTAATAGTTGGTGCTGGTGTTGGAATCCTATCTGCGAAAGCGGCTTATGTAATCTATCCTTGGTTGAAACAAAAACTAGGGAAGAAATCAAGTGATAATCCATCCAAAATGGCTTTTACGCCTATGTATGATGGCAGGGTTGTTGGAGGAAATTTGGTGATTGGGTTTTAGGATATAGTTTAAAAAGATTATGGTTAAATAAACATTTGAAGCTTCTATTTTAATATTCTTTCAAAAAAGACTATTTTTGATAAAAAGAGTAGAGAATGAACTTACCCAATAAAAAAGCAATAAAGTTAGACGAGATAGATAGTGTATTACAATTCAATGCACCTCTACCAGGGAAAGAACATCCTTTTTATACTGACTTTACAGGTTTAAGAGGCGACTTTAAAGAAAAAAAGCTTTATAGAACCCTGAACCTGAACCCATCAAACCTTACGTATAACTACGAGGCAAATCAATTTAACAAACTAAAGGTTTTTTTGGCTGGCATGCGTGGAAGTGGCAAAACCACCGAATTGGCTCGTATTGTTCAGGAAATAGAAGACAAGGATGCTTTTTTGTGTGTGGTTTGTAACATAGACATCGAGCTCAATATGGACCATGTGGAATATATGGACATTTTGATTTGTCAGATTGAAAATCTTATCAAGAAAGCACAAGAGAAAGATTTACAATTAGATAAGAATGTTGTAAAGTCACTTAGCAAATGGTTCGAGGAAAGAACGTTAGAGATTAATAGTTCCATCGAAAAATCTGCGAGTATTGAAATAGAATTAGTAGGAAAATGGGGACTCCCTTGGCTTTTATCGTTAGTTGGCAAGTTAAAAGGCGGAGTAACAGGCTCAAAAGAAAGAGCTGATTCTGTTAGAAAAGTATTTCGGAATCGCTTTATAGATTTTGCACAAGAATTTAACATTTTCGTAGAAGATGCTGCTAGATGGCTTCGAGACCATTCTGAGGCTCGTGATATTTTGTTTATTGTTGATGGATTGGAAAAAACAACAACGGCAGAAAGAAGAAGGGAAATCATCATTGAAAATGCTGAAAGTATCAAAAGTATTCGGGCAAACTGCTTAATGACCCTACCGATTGAACTGATGAAATCAATCAGACAAGTAAAGGATTATTCAGAAGTAATCACTTTCCCATTTATCAAAGTCCAAGAAATAGATGGTTCTGATGTTGATGCAACGATTAATCGTTTCGTAGAATTTGTCTATAAAAGAATTGATAAGAGTCTTTTTGAATCAGAAGACGTAGTAAAAACTGCTGTAAGATTTAGTGGAGGTTCACCACGTGAATTATTACGATTACTCCAACATGCAGGCTATGAATTAGAAGATGATGATACCCAAATAACGATGAAGTCTTTAATGGAAGCTGTTAAGTATTTATCTGCTGATGCTCGTTTTCTTTCTGAAAAGGAATTAACTGTTTTAAAGGAAATAAGAAAAAACAACAAAGAAAATAAGCCTACACCGTTTATTGATGGTATTGAGAAATTATTAGAAGAAATTGTAGTGATGGAATACAATTCTGGTACTTACAAGAGAGTAAATCCTATTATTGCTTACTCATCAATCTATCAAGAATATGTGGGTAAAGACTGATGATTTTGATAAACAGCTCAAAAAACTCCAACGGGTTGTCCAACCTGCTTTATTTAGGTATGTCATTATTCAGTATAACCATGCTGATGTAAAAAAAGAAATTAAAAATTTCCTACAAGCTAATTTCCCAGATAGAACTTTACTCTCAATCAAAATACGAGAGACTGATTATTTTCAACTTTTAGCAAAAACTGATGCCATCCAAGAAGGTTTTGTAGTTATTGAAGACTACGAATATCTTATTAATGACGAAGTATTTGCCAAGGGGTTTAACCAACGCCGAGATAGGTTGTCTGCCAAAAATATAGCCTATATTTGTTTAATGCCTAATGATGACACCCTCCTTAAAAAATGTAGAGAATTAATCCCTGACTGGTGGTCTTTTCGCTCAATATTGTTAAATTTTGAAGTAAAATTTTTAAATAATACTAGTGAAAATGAACCGTTTAAACCCTTAGAAATCCCCTCATTAGGAGGATTAGACTTTGCTACTAAAAAAGATGAATTAGATTGGTTAGAGGAAAAGATTCAATCTTTTCCAAATACTGAAATCAACCTTAAACTTGAATTACTACAAAAAGCTGCCGATATAGCTTATGATTTACAATTATTTGAGAAATTATTATATTTCTGTGAAGAACTAAGTCTATTAGCAGAACAAGTACATTTAAAAGTCAATAATCCATTACAATTTGCCAAAATTCAAAATAGTTATGGACGTTATTTTAAATTAAAAGGCGATTTTGCTCAAGCACGTGACAGATATAAGATTGCTTTAAATTTTGCCACAAAAGCTGATAACAAATATGCAATTTCAGAATATCAAAATAATTTAGCATTAGTCCTTCAAAGTTTAGGAGATTATAAAGAGGCTAAAAAATTACTGGAAAAAGCAGTAATTGCATCAGAGGAAAACTTCGGTGAAAAGCATCCAATTACCACTATTCGTTATTCTAATTTAGCTGTTGTCCTTCAAGATTTAGGAGATTATATAGGAGCTAAAAAATTATTGGAAAAAGCAGTCATTTTTAATGAGAAAAACTTTGGTGAAGAGCATCCCAATACTGCTGTAGGTTATTCTAATTTGGCATTAATACTTAAAGATTTAGGAGATTATATAGGAGCTAAAAAATTATTGGAAAAAGCAATCATTTCATCAGAGAAAAGCTTTGGAGAAGAACATCCAACTACCTCTATAAATTATTCTAATTTGGCAGTATTACTTCAACATTTAGGAGATTATGAAGGAGCTAAAAAATTATTGGAAAAAGCCTTAAGTTCTGATGTGAAAAACTTTGGAGAAGAGCATCCCAATACTACAAGAGTCTTATCTAATTTAGGATTAGTCTTAGGAGATTTAAAGGATTATATTAGGGCTAAAGAATTATTGGAAAAAGTAGTGATTGCTAATGAGAAAAACTTTGGAGAAGAACATCCAATTACTTTAACTAGTTACTCAAATTTGGCATTAGCCCTTAAAGATTTAGGAGATTATGTAGAGGCTAAAAAATTATTGGAAAAAGCCTTGAGTTCTGATGTGAAAAACTTTGGACATGAACATCCACACTCTGCTTTAAGAAAATGGAATTTAGCTGCAGTACTAATAAATTTAAAACTTTTTGACGAAGCCTTGCCTTTGTTAGAACAAGCATTCTCAACCTATAAAAATATACTGGGTATTGAACATCCTGAGACTAAAAATTGTAAAGGGTGGTTGGATGATTTAAGGAAGGAAATGTTAAAGGGTCATAATTAGTTTTTAATTTTCAACAAAAAGGC
>NZ_JBWKYN010000207.1:0-9696 GCF_059423785.1 Arcicella sp. GW458-12-2-14-TSB2
ACCATAACTATTACTTTTATCATACAGATTTGATAAATAGTCAATAAAACATAATGGGACAATATATCTGGCAGCAGTTTTAAGATCTACTGTACTCTCCATATATTCTATTATATCTTTTAAATGTTTTTTTACCTCATTGAGGTCTGAAAATTGTTGTGTACTCATTGTTTTTTGGGTTAATTTTTATTTAAACGATTCTAATGAAAGTATCTATTACATTAATAAAATCTAGAGTATGACTACTCCATATTTAATTTGGTACTTCATACAATCATAAATATGTAGATTTTCAATTTAGCTTAAATTTTAAAGAAAAGTTTATGTAGATTCTTCTTATTATTCTATTTTATTTTAAAAGAAGCTAGAATTCCTACTTAGAAGCTCGTCTAGGTAAAATATACTTGGGTCCAAAAACAAACACAGACTCCAACAACAAATAACCCTCACCCAAACAAAATCCCCTCACAATCCACCGCCACCGCAATATCCAAATCTCTAAAAGTATTGATTAAACATACTTTCTGAAAAGTACTTAGGTCGGTAGTTTTGATGATTCTTTCTTTTACCAACCCTTTCTCCAATAATTGCTGTCGGCGAGTGCCTTTTAATAGGGGAGTGGCAGGGACGAACCATTCCGTTCCGTCATAAAAAGCTAAACAGGCTATCGTACAGTCGGTTATCAGTCCATTTTGCACAATGATTACTTCGTCCGCATCGGGATATTGTTGTAACAAATCGGTAAAAACCTGTCGATTGGCGTATTTATGAGAATAGTCTATCGTTGGCACATCTACCACCTGTAAATGCCTAATATCTTTAAAAACATAAGGAGCAAAAGTGATTTCCTGAATATTTTCTTCATACAATACCCTGCAACGCACGGTGCCAGTGAGATAATCTGCTGGAATCTGGATAATGTCTTCTAGCATTACTGCTGTATCTATTTGGAATAATGCTTTGCGAGAAGCATTAAATCGCTGATTATGATAGGCTATATGCTGAAATTTCCCGTCTTTGATTTGTATCGTTTCTAATAATTGCATAGCTTGTAAACATCTGTTCGTCAATCAACCTCAAAGATATGAAACATCTGAATGATTTATTATTACTTGGTGACCCACGTTTGTATGAAATATCAAAGCCCATCACCCATGACGAGCTACCGCTTGTAAAAGAATGGGTAGCTGATTTGCATAATGTGATGGAGGAAATCAGGACAAAATACCATTTTGGTCGGGCTATCGCTGCGCCACAATTGGGTATTATGAAACGCCTGATTTACATGAACATCGATAAGCCTGTGGTGTTTATCAACCCTGTTTTTGAGAATGTCAGTGAAGAGATGTTTGAACTTTGGGACGATTGCATGAGTTTCCCCAACCTGTTGGTAAAGGTAAAAAGGCATAAATCGCTAACGATAAATTATTTAAACGAAAATTGGCAGTTACAGACTTGGCACATGGAGGATGCCCTCTCTGAACTTTTACAACATGAATACGACCATCTGAATGGCGTTTTATGTACCATGAGGGCTGTGGATGACAAGGCTTTTAAGTGGCGAAGCTGATAATGAGGTTTGAATGTAGATTATTTTATACGTAAGTAGAGTATTTTGCTCATATTTCCGCATATAGTATTGTTTTACCCGCAGATTTTGCTGATTTATACCGCAGATTTACGCTGATATTATTTGTCAGCGTAAATCTGCGGTATAAAATCTCTGAAAATCTGCGGGTAAAAAAAACTGTACTCCTAAAGGCTCTTATAATCAATAAACCCCTCATCCCCAGCTTGCTCATAATTCTGCATAAAAGATTACTTTACCCGCAGATTTTGCTGATTTATACCGCAGATTTGCGCTGATATTATTTGTCAGCGTAAATCTGCGGTAAAATCTCTGAAAATCTGCGGGTAAAAAAAACTGTACTCTTAAAGTGCTGAATAGTCAATAAATCCTTCATCCCCAGCCGAATAGAACAAATCAGGATTTGGCGTTGCTAGTTCAGCACCTTGTTTTAAGCGTTCTACCAAATCAGGATTAGCAATAAATGGACGACCAATCGCAATTAAATCTGCTATGCCCGACTCCAAATCTGCCTCCGCACGAGCAACATCATATCCGCCTGACAAAATAAGCGTGCCTTTGAATGCCTTACGAATATTATCTACCACCGTTTTAGAAACTGCTGGCGCACCCATTGACGAATGGTCAACCAAGTGAGTATATACTACACCAATTTCATTTAATTTTTCGGCAATGTATTGATAATCAGTGTCGATAGTGTCAAAAATAGCCACATCATTAAATGCACCATAAGGCGAAAGACGCACACCTACTTTTTCTTTACCGATAGCCTCCACCGTTTGAGCAGCTATTTCTAATAAAAACTTAGCGCGACCTGCAATGTCACCGCCATACTCATCTGTACGAACGTTAGACTTTGTATTGATAAACTGGTCAATCAAATAACCGTTTGCTCCGTGAATTTCTACGCCATCAAAACCTGCTTCAATAGCATTTTTAGCTGCTTGAACATATTCCAAAATGGTCAATTTGATACCATCAATCGTCAGTGCCAAAGGCGTCGGTTGTGGTTGCATTCCCTCTGTGTCTGTCCACATCTGCCCAGCCGCTGCTACTGCCGATGGTGCTACGATGGTTGCTCCCTCAGGCATATTCGCAGGGTGTGCTATACGACCACAGTGCATCAATTGAATAAATATTTTGCCACCTTTTTCATGCACCGCACTCGTTACTTCTTTCCAACCTGCGATTTGCTCGGCCGAAAAAATCCCTGGAATACGGGCATACCCCAAGCCATTAGGTGAGGGCGAAGTACCTTCTGTAATGATTAATCCTGCTGACGCACGCTGTGCATAATAAGTAACCACTGATTTAGTAGGAATGTTGCCGATAGCTCTAGAGCGAGTCATGGGTGCCATTACGATATGATTGGCTAATTCAATGTTGCCAAGTTTGGCAGAAGAGAATAATTGATAACTCATAGTTGTTTTTTTTAGATTGCTAATATATCGAATCTTTTCGATACGTTAACAAACCAAAAACACCTAAGAAAGTTCCTGAAAAAAGGCTGAAAGTTTTTTGAAATTCTCGCGGTTCAACGAAATTTTATGGAATTTTCCCTCTTTTTTAGATTCCACCAATTCGCTTTCAATCAATAGGGCGATATGGTGTGAACAGGTAGATTGAGAGAGACCAATCAATTCTTGAACATCACGACAACACATTTCTCCTTTTTGGGATAACTCCAACAGGATTTTTAGCCGATAACTATCAGCGATTGCACTGGTGCTTTTTTCAATAAATTGAGTGGTCTCCTGCATATTTTATTAGTTTACTTCAGCCATAAAAATACCTGAAGTAGCATCTTGTTTGAACGATTTCATGATCCAACCGCCACCTACTACGTCGTCGCCTTCATAAAATACTGCTGCTTGTCCCGGAGCAATCCCCGAAACAGCATCATGAAAATGAGCCTTTATTTTGTTGCCTTCTTGCCAAATAGTAGCGGGCGTACCAGCATCTTTGTAGCGTACTTTGGTGATGGTTTCAATCGGATTATCGATTGAGGCATATTTTGATAAGTTCAATTGTCCTACTACCATGCCGTCTCTTTCCAAATCTTTATCACGCCCCAACACCACTTCGTTGGTTTCTTTTCTGATTTCAGTTACAAAAGCTGGATAGCCCAAGGCAATGCCTAAGCCTTTGCGTTGACCGATGGTATAAAACGGGTAGCCTTCGTGTTTGCCCAATATTTTGCCGTCGGTATCCAAAAAGTTACCGCCTTTTACCCTTTCTTCTAAACCTTCTACTCTTCTTTTGATAAAACCACGGTAGTCGTTGTCAGGTACAAAACAGATTTCGTAGCTTTCAGATTTATTCACCAAATCCATGAAGCCTCTTTCAGTAGCCATTTCTCTGATGCGTGCTTTGGTGAGGTGTCCTAAAGGCAATTTTGTACGTGCCAGACTTTCTTGCGAAACGCCCCAAAGTACATAGCTTTGGTCTTTCCAAGTATCAGCTCCTTTTGAAATGATGTGTCTGCCGTTTTCTTCGCGGATATTAGCATAGTGACCAGTAGCGATAAATTCGCAATCTAATTTATCGGCCCTACGCAAAAGTGCATCCCATTTGATGTGGGTATTACACATTACGCATGGGTTGGGTGTACGCCCTTCGATGTATTCGCCCGTAAAGTAATCAATGACGGCATCGCCAAATTCATTGCGTATATCTAAAATATAATGTGGAAAACCGAGTGATACCGCCACGTTGCGGGCATCGTTGATAGAGTCAAGAGAACAGCAACCTGTTTCTTTTTTGGTGCCGCCCGACGAGGCGTAGTCCCAAGTTTTCATCGTCATTCCAACTACTTCGTAGCCTTCTTCATGTAGCATTACTGCTGCTACTGAACTGTCGATACCGCCACTCATGGCGACCAAAATTCTTCCGTGTTTGCTCATTGCACTGCTCAGGTTCAAGGCCTGACGTTTTAAGGGTTTATTTTTTTTAAGTGATTGGTAATTAGTTGTGCTTGCCTAAAATAGGTTCTTCGTCCTTGTTGGTCTAGGCGACCCAGTAAAAACACCAACAAAGGCTGAAAAATTCTAATCACTATTTACCAATCACTAATTACTATGTCACAAATTTACAATAATATTCAACATCATTTCTGATTTTTTGGTTCGGGAGAGAAATTGTGAATGAGTGATTGAGTGAGTTAGTGAATTGTGAGCAATCCGTTTGCGATTTATTTACGCAGTCGCTCGCTTCAAGCGAGTGACGACTATTAAAAGGCTTCTAGCCTAAAATAATGCCATTCAGCCTAAACCGTGTTCTGTGGCACACAGAACACCATACTTACCAATTTTGTATGATAAAAATTATCAATATGAATATTTTTTTGTAGTCTGTGTGCCACAGAACACCGGTTAGATTACCCCATTGTGCAATAGGCTGAATGCAATTCAGCCCTACATTTATTCGTTTGGTTTCGATAGCATAAATAACCAAGGAAGGTACATTATGAAAGAATGTTAACTCACTGATATACCCTCAAAAAAAGTCTCCACAAATCCTAAAATCTTATTTAAGATTCGGTCAGCGGTTTCTTTATATTTTAATACACTGGGTGTTCCTTCTATCCGAAGTGGAATAATATCCTTTCGTAAAGGTTTACGTTCAGTAAACAAGTAATTGTCGATTACGCTTTTTGTTTTTTCTTCTGAAAGGTTTTCTGTTTTAACCAATTCTTGCAATGCCTTTTCTTGTTCTACATTCCAGAATTTTTGAAATTCATCGGGAATAGTATCTGTATCTTCAATATGTGGTAGGCTTTCTTGAATAAACTTCTCAATCAATTCTCTTTTACTTCTTAATGATACTTCGGTGTTCAATAAGTTGAAAATCTCTTTCTCAATACTTTCTTTGTCTTTCGCACCGTGTTTTGATTGGAATTTAATCAGCAATTGAAGAATGTAAGTAACATTGATAGTGTCCCGTCGTATCAATTCCAGCTCAAAATCTATATCATTTAGAATAGATGTTTTTTCTGGGGAATTAACAGGATTAATACCATCTTTTAAATCCAAATATTTGCTGGTATAATCCGTAAAAAGCTGTTCTTCCATAGGCAAATCATCCCAAGTAAATTCGGTATAATGGCTCATCTTTTTTTGTAAGCGCATTAATGCACGAAAAGCTAAGATAAACTCTAATTTATCTTCTTCTGTGTATAAACCATCTACATCCTCTACCTTTGAAACTACTTCTAATAACTTCTGAGTTGCTTCATTGAATTTTTCTACATAGGCTTCATAAGGCTCTACAATAATTTCATCAATGGCTTCTTTGTTACTAAACAAAGCAATTGCTTCATCGGTTTTATCTTTCAAATTTCGAAAACACACGATATTTCCCTGTGTTTTGTTCTTATCTAAAATACGATTAGTTCTACTAAACGCCTGTATCAGTCCGTGATATTGTAGGTTTTTATCAACATACAATGTATTCAGAAACTTACTATCAAATCCTGTCAAAAACATATTGGCAACCAAAAGAATATCTGTTTCGTTTTGCTTAGATTTTTTCGCTACAGCATTGTAATAATTATAAAAACCTTCTGTGTCTTTAATGTTTTGCTTTTCGCCAAATAAATGGTTGAAATCTTGCACATAATTTTCCAATAATTCTCGGCGGTGAGGTCTATATCCGTATTCTGTTTGAGATTCAGCAGCCATATTGAGTTGAGGAATAATTTGTTCTTCCATTTCCTCCTCGTTTTGAGCGAAGCTGAAAATTGTAGCTATTTTCAGATTATGTTCCCCATTTATTTTCTTTCTTTTGAAAACTTCATAGTACCGAATAACAGCATCAATATCTTGTACACACATCATTGCACAGAATTTTTTGTTTTGCGTCTTTTGGTCGTGGTATTTAATGATGTAATCTACAATGGCTTCTTTACGCTCAGGAGCTTCAAAGACTTCCGTTTCGTTGATTTGCTCCACATCCAAGTCAATGATATGTTCTTTTTTCTTGAAAGTTTGTATGTATTCTACCGAAAATTTTAATACGTTATCATCCCGAATAGCATCGGTTATCACATATTTATGGAGGCATTTTCCGAAAAGGCTTGCGGTTGTTTTTTCACCATCGGCATTTTCGGCTAAAATCGGTGTACCCGTAAAGCCAAACAATTGAATATTATTGAAATATTTAACAATATTGCTATGAGTTTCGCCAAACTGCGAGCGATGGCATTCATCAAAAATAAAAACCATTCTTTCGTTTTGAATAGCTTTCATTCTAAATAAATTCCTACCCGAAATAGCATTGTTCAGCTTCTGAATAGTAGTAACGATGACCCTAGCATTCGGGTCTGGGTCATTGAATTTTCTAATAAGGTCGTCGGTATTGGTTGCCGAACTTACTGAACCTTTACTGAATTTATCATACTCTTGATTGGTTTGATAATCCAAGTCCTTTCTATCCACTACAAAAATAACCTTTTTGATAGCTGGAATTTTAGATAAAATCTGGCTTGCTTTGAAACTGGTTAAAGTTTTTCCGCTTCCCGTTGTGTGCCAGATATAACCGTTTTTTTCGATGTTATACCCGTTCAAAATTTCATTATCCTTTACCTTTTTAATAATACTTTCTACCGCATAATATTGATACGGACGCAGTACCATTAAGCGTTTATCGGTTTCGTTCAGCACAATGTATTTGCATATCATTTTGCTGACATGACAGGGTTCTAAAAATGCATCGGTAAAACCATTCAGAATATTATTCAACTGATTGTTTTGCTCGTCCGTCCAATGAAAAGTCTGGAGATACTCCTGTTTATGCGTACCGAAATTGCTGAAGTATTTGGTATTGACGCCATTGCTGATAACGAACAATTGTACAAAGTGAAACAATCCTTTTCCTGCTCCAAAACTATGTTTTTGATAACGGTTAATCTGGTTAAAGGCTTCTTTCATTTCCAAACCCCTCCGCTTTAGTTCTATTTGAACCAAAGGCAAGCCATTAATCAATATAGTAACATCATAACGGTTTTCATATTTGCCCTCCTGCGTAATCTGATTGGTTACCTGATATTCATTCTGGCACCAATGTTCCACATTCAGCAATTCAAAATATAGATTATCTCCATTATCTCTGATAATATGATGCTTCTTTTCACGTAATATTTTGGCTTTTTCAAATACCGAACCTTTATTGATGATGTTTAATACTTTTTCAAATTCACCATCGCTAAATTGGATATTATTGTGTTTTTCTAATTGCGTTTTAAGGTTTATTAATAGACCTTTTTCGTCAGCAATGGTGACATATTTATACCCCAATTTTTGTAATTGGACAATAAGTTGTTCTTCCAGAATTTGTTCGGATTGCTTGCTCAAAGTGATTATGAATTAGGAGTTAATGGTGCTAGTTTTATTTACACACAAATGTAACGAAATAAAGTATTCTTATGTCATTTCTCCTAATCCATAATCTAAAACTTACCTTAATGCTTTGAACATCTGCTCAATAGCTTTCTTTTTCTGTTCCATATTAGGATGGACGTAGAGGTTTAACGTGGTACTTATATTAGAATGCCCCAACAATACACTGACCGTTTTGTAATCGCAATTACTTTCAATACATCGGGTTGCAAAGCTGTGCCTTAATCCGTGGAATTTAAGGTCGGGCATATTGAGTTCTTTCATCAGGTTTTTATAATAACTGCGGTAAGTACGCGGCTCAGTGGGTTTGGCATCATTTGTTAAAACAAAGAATGAAGCGTTAACTATCTTTTTAAAGGGTTTGAGTATTCTCAATAAATCTTTGCTTATAGGGATTTCACGAATAGAGTTTTTCGTTTTAGGCGTATCCAGAATGAGTTCAGTTTTTCTATTTCCATCTTCTATTACATATATCCGTTGGATTGTTCTGTTAACGCTGATAATGCCGTTATCTGTATCAATGTCTTCCCAAGTAAGGGCACATACTTCTCCGATACGCATGCCAGCACTTAAACAGATGTAAACTCCTAAGTTTCTAAACGTAAAATGCTCTTGTATATAGTTCATTATTTTTTTTTGGTCAGTTCGGGTAAGCACTTCTATATTGTGCTTTTCACGCTCGGTTGGGAACTGTATATCAAAAGGTGTATAATCCAGCCATTTATGTTTTGCTCCGAATTTTAGAATCATTTTCAGCACAATTAAAATATCCTTGATGGTCTTATGGCTTAAACCAGTTCCCAGTTTTTGGAACACAAAGCTTTGTACATCAGCTTCATCAATTGAAGACTTATCCCCAAAGGTTGGTAGTAAATGATTTTCAATCAAGAGCATATAAGCCGAAAAGCTTGATTTTTTTACATACTGTTTTTTGTCTGTTTTCCATAGACCGATTACTTCTGAAAGTTTTTTTTTGTTCATTTTTTGTTTTAATTAAAGATTTAAAGTGACAAAGGAAGCTTAAAGTGGCTAAATGCCTAAGGATTTGAATTAGAGGATTATAATATCCTCAATGTGCTTTAAGGAGATTTGTGGTATCGATGTTCCTAATTTACGATTTAAAGGGTTTGAAGAAAGGTATGAATCTTACCAAAAGCACCTTTTTAAAGATATTTTTCTTTTTTCTACAGGGAAAAATATAAAACAAAGTGAAGCATCGCCTGAATTTGAAACGCCTTGTGTAAGATATGGAGAACTGTATCACATGTATAATGAAGTGATTACTGAAGTTTTCAACAAAACGAATCTTGATAAATCTGAACTGTTTTTTAGTAATGGAGATGAAATTTTACTACCATCGGCAGGTGAAGACCCATTAGATATTGGTTCAGCTTCGGCACTAACAATTAAGGATGTAGCAATTGGTAGAACAATTAATATTTTAAAACCTGCGAAACCTAATATTTATTCTCAAGTCTATGTTGCATATTATATAAATCATAGGTTAAGGAAAATTATTTCCACTTTAGCCAAAGGAGTAAGTATTAGTAATGTTTATAATTCTGATTTGAGAACATTAGAAATAATATTACCAGACCTTCCCGAACAAGAAAAAATAGCATCATTCCTATCGTTAATAGATGAGAGAATAACAACTCAAAACAAAATAATTGAGGAATTGAAGGTATTAAAAACTACCGTTGCCAAAAAGAT
>NZ_JBWKYN010000208.1:0-9539 GCF_059423785.1 Arcicella sp. GW458-12-2-14-TSB2
GTAAATGAGGATGCAGTTTGAAAAAGTGATACAACCTTTCGGAATTGATTTTGTACAGCCATTGGAAATTTAGGCTTTCCTTTAAAACTTCCTAAATAATAGTTGTATAAATCATCGTTATCAAATTCAATTATCATAACAAAAATATAACCTTTTAAGTTATAAAATGATAGGTGTCTTAAAAAAAATCGCTACAAATTTAACCACAACTTTAGGTTTTCGTTCTCTGAATCCAACAATTCCAAATGAATTTTACCCTCAGGGTTGCGTTGCATGCTAATACCAAAGGCTTGGAGTAGCTCATTTACTAAATCTTCTAATGGAATATTGCCTTCAATACAATTTTTAAAATAGTCTTTTAAAGACCCTGCATATACTTCTTCACAAACTTTTTGATAATCTTCTATTGAATAACCCTCACCAGTTTTACCAAAACGTTCCCACATTAGTTGCATAATACTGCCTAAAGAACGACGATGACCAAACTTCAAACGAATCATCAAATCCAGTATTAAGGCTACTACAGCTCCTTTCTGATAAATGGATACTCTGCGATTAGGAATAGCTTGTGAGTAACCATCTAACCACAAGTCGTAAGACGATTCAGTGAGCGACTGAAACGCTCGTCCATCTTGTTCAAAATGACGTTTGATGACAGTCTCTAATTCTTTTAGATAAGCTTCTATATTAAATACACCCGATTGTACTAAGAATAAATCGCCAAAATAAGTAGTGACCCCTTCTGCTACAAAACCTGTCGTGAAATAATTTTCTTTGGTAAAATCATAAGGCATCATTTCTATGGGACGAATTTTGCAGATATTCCATGCATGATACAATTCATGTGAACTAACTCCCAGTAAATCTGTGTAAAGTCCATCGCCTTCTGAAGCTGGCCCCAGCACAATCATGGTAGAATTACGATGTTCCACACCATGATAAAATGAAGTGGGCAATATCCAATTCATAAAATGATAATCCTTTTCAGGGAAATCGCCCATTATTTCAATCTGCTTTTCTGTAAATTTTTGAAAGTCTGATAATATTTTTTCCCAGTTTGGAATATAATTCCCTAAAAACCAGACAAAAAAATCTGTATCTGCTACTCGATAACTTTTATGTTGTAAATAAGGACTTGCTAATAACGGACAGTCAACCAAATGATAATAATCTTGTGCCAGTAAAGTATTAGGTTCATTTACCTTGTTTGGCAAACCACAGACAATCTTATAATCATCTGGTAAAGAAATACTTACTTCACAAGCTTCATCCATTCTGCCTTCTACATAAGGCAAGCAGTTTACAAAATTGATGTACATCGTACTATCATCCACAAACGAACTTCCAGCATTTTGCACATTGGCAAAGTAAGTAAAAACTACTTTAATAGATTGAATATCAGTCGTATTTACTCGCCATCTATCTTTAGTGATTTTCCCAAAGCTAAGGAGGTTGCCTTGTAAATCAACTATTTCAAAGCGTTGAATATTTTTAGCAAAATGCTGTAATTCATAGCGCCCTGGTCGCCATGCAGGCAACTGAATTTCAAGCGTTTCTGATTGAATATTATCAATCAGCATTTCTATGTTTAGCAGATGACTTTGCGGTTCTTGAGAAAAAATTTTATAATTCATATTTTGATAAAGCTTTTCAGTGTAACATAAAATTAGCCTTCACAATAAGTATTTGTATCTAAACTTTCAATAATTTTTATCAAAGATACTCATTATCATTACCTTAGTGTCAGAAAGTTTTTAGAAAGAATTTGCAACTTCAAAAAACTTCTGTACCTTTGCAGTCCTGTTTTAGAAATATAAGAATTATAAAGATATAATGCCATGAAAAGAACATTTCAACCTTCTGTAAGAAAAAGAAAGAACAAGCACGGATTCCGTGAAAGAATGTCAACTCCAAACGGTCGCCGTACTTTGGCTGCTCGTCGTGCAAGAGGAAGACACAAATTGACAGTTTCTGACGAGAAAAGAGGTAAATAGTCTTATAGTGTGAACAATTTGAAAATTTGAAAATTAGTAGGGTTTGAAATTTGTTTTATGACATTTTCAAATCAGCAAATCTTCAAATTACCAAATTAAAGCATGAAGTTTACTTTCAAAAAGTCAGAACGACTCAGTTCTAAGAAAGTTATAGATAAGCTCTTTGATAGAAAGGGTAGTGAAAAAATCAACTCGGTTTTTCTCTACCCTTTTCGTGTTTCTTATATTTTCAATAATGCTGATGCCGTATTGACAGAACCAAGTGCGGAATTGTTGGAAGATGAGGCTAATAAAGAGATATTGGAAGTCTCTTCTATCGAAAATCCAACATCGCCATTACCCGCTATTTTAATTTCGGTTTCAAAACGATATTTTAAACATGCTGTTGATAGAAACCTCATCAAGCGACGTACGCGCGAAGCCTATCGTTTGAACAAACAGCTTTTATTGGAAAAACCTTCTTCACAGATTCCAGCATATATTGCTTTTGTGTATATTGCAAAGACGATAGAAGATTATGCCAAAATAGAAAAATCGATGAAAGCGATTTTCAAAAAAATGGTTTAGTGACAGTATTTCAAATAAGCTAAACAAATTACGCCAAGCCTGATGAAATACTTCTACAACCTTCTTCGTTTGGTTCTTTGTACAAATACATAAAGAATCCTTTCCTTAATTGTTTTCTTTAAAAATTTTCTGACAAATGAATATAAAAATGTCTGCTAAGTCATTAATAATCACAGCAATTACTGTGATAGGTTTTTCGTTGGCATCATTTACGGAACCGGGCGAGCGTTTCTTTGAAATTGCCAAAAACTTAGACATTTATGCTACGCTCTTCAAGGAATTGAATCGCTATTATGTAGATGAAATCAATCCGAACAAAACCATCAAGACTTCTATTGATGCGATGTTGAAATCGTTTGACCCTTACACTGTGTATTATGCCGAAGATGAAATCGAAGATTATATGACGATGACTACGGGTAAATACAATGGTATTGGGATTGTAACAGGCAACAGAAATGGCAAAATCGTAATTATGCTGATTGATGAAGGCACACCCGCCGAAAAATCAGGATTACGCATTGGGGATGAAATTGTAAAAGTAGATGGCGTAGATTTGGCAGCACGTAAAATTAACGATGCTGGCAAGCTCATCAAAGGACAAACAGGTACAGCCGTAAGAATAACTGTAAAACGTTATGGCACAGATAAATTAGAAGAAGTTTCTATCGTACGTGATGTAGTAAAAATGAAAAACGTACCCTACTACGGCATGATTAATAACGAAGTAGGCTATATCGATTTAAAAGACTTTACAGGTACGGCGTCTAAAGAAGTACGTACAGCTTTTACCGAACTAAAAGGTAAGGGTATGAAAAAGTTAGTCCTTGATTTAAGAGAAAACCCAGGAGGGCTTTTGAATATGGCAGTGGATATTTGTAATATTTTTCTTCCAAAAGAATCTGAGATTGTTTCAACCAAAGGTAAAGTAGAAGATTGGAATAAGACTTACGTAGGGTTGAATGCTGCCATAGATACAGAAATGCCAATAACAGTATTAACCAACTCAAGAAGTGCTTCGGCTGCTGAAATCGTTGCGGGTGTGATTCAAGATTATGACCGTGGTGTATTAATCGGACAACGCAGTTATGGAAAAGGACTTGTTCAAATAACCCGTGATTTGACTTATAATACCAAACTAAAAGTAACTACGGCAAAGTATTATATTCCAAGTGGACGTTGTATTCAAGCGATTGACTATAGTCACCGTAATCCAGATGGTAGCGTAGGTAAATTGCCAGATTCGTTGCGTAGACCATTCAAAACTGTAAAAAGTGGTAGAGTAGTGTATGATGGTGGAGGTATTTTGCCAGATATTGAAGTGGATAGACCTTATCCTGCTGCCGTTACGTTGGCTTTATCGAATCGATATATTTTGTTTGATTATGCCATTAAGTATCATTTTGAACATCCGTCGATTAAACCAGCGAAAGATTTTGAATTAACAAATGCTGAATATAACGACTTTGTAAAATGGGCAGTTACACAAGATTTTGATTATACCACTCAAGCGGAAAAAGACCTTAACTTATTAGAAGCTTCAGCTAAAAGAGAACGCTATTATGAGAATATCTCAGAACAGTTAAAGTCGCTTAGAAATAAACTTTCGCATAGTAAAGAAGCAGACATTATGAAATTTAAAGACGAGATAAAAACAGCTTTAGAACAAGAAATAGTAGTGCATTATTATTTACAAAGAGGTACGCGTGAGCAATCTTTCGCCAAAGACCCTGAAATTCAGGAGGCTTTGAAATTGTTTACAGATATGCCACGTTATCAATCAATTCTGAAAGGAAATTAATCAATAATGTCTTAATAAAAGGTAACAATATTACGAATGGCGTTAGAGAAATCTATCGCCATTTTTATTTGCCACAGCTTGGATGTAATTTTGTAGCAAATTAATTATTTATTAATATTCCAATGGCATTAATCCTTAGCATTGATACTTCCACCAAAGTATGTTCGGTTGCTGTTCATCAAGATGGCAAAATATTGGCTTGTAGCGAGCTTTTTACTGAAAAGTCTCATTCAGGAATGCTGACTACCCTTTGCGAAAATGTAGTAAAGCAATCAGGATTTACTTTAAATGAATTAGACGCTATCGCTGTGGCGAAAGGACCGGGTTCTTATACGGGTTTACGCATTGGTGTTTCAACGGCCAAAGGTTTTTGTTTTGCATTAGACAAGCCCCTGATAGCTATCAATACTTTAGAGGCAATGGCTTATCAAGTAAAAGATTTTTTTCCTGCCAATTATTTGCTTTGCCCGATGATTGATGCTAGAAGAATGGAAGTGTATTGCACTATAGTAAAGACCAACCTAACCAGTATTCTAGAAACAGAAGCGAAGGTTATCGACGAATATTCTTTCATTGATTTATTGAATACCCAACCTATCGTTTTCTTTGGCGACGGAGCAGACAAATGCCGAGAGTCTATCTCGCATAATAATGCCAAATTTTTAGAGATACCTATCCTTCCTTCTGCTAAAAGCATAGGGTATTTGGCAACTAAATCTTTTGAAGAATCGTTATTTGAAAACGTAGTAAGCTTTGAACCTTTCTATCTAAAAGATTTTGTAGGGACTCAGCCCAAGAAAATATAAACCGATTCATTAAATCGTAAGCGATATGGAAGATATCATTATCAATAAAGTAGCGAGTAGCGGTCTAATCTCATTCGACCTTGAGGAGCTTTACCACAAAGGAGAGAGAGTTGTGTATGACTTGAAAGATAATCTTTTTATGGGCATGATTTTAAAGGAAAAAGACTTTAGAGAATTCCTTAAAAATCATGACTGGTCGCAGTATGAAGGCAAAAATGTTGCAGTTATCTGTTCAGAAGATGCTGTAATCCCTACTTGGGCCTATATGCTATTGACCTTGAAACTACAAGACTTTGCCAATTGTATTGTTTTTGGAGACTTAAAGGCCTTGGAAGATAAGTTATTTTACGAAGCCCTTGCTAAAATTAATCCCGAAGAATATCGTGGAGCAAAAGTTGTCATAAAGGGTTGTTCAAAAGTACCCGTACCAACCAGTGCTTATGTAGAAATCACAAGGTTATTTAAACCTTATGTACAGTCATTGATGTTTGGCGAGCCTTGTAGTACGGTGCCGCTTTATAAAAAGGCGATGGTTAGACAGAGTGTTTCGGTGAATCAGGAATAGAGATACAAAACATCTCTATTCCTGATTCACCGAAACAATATTGTGGAGGTAACTTTGCTTACATTTCAAATAAAATATTTACATCCGATTTTAAGAAATCTTGCCATGGAATACCACTATTTCCTATCAGTAAGACCTTATCATGACGCATCTTTTTGGCAAAAGCTATCATACCCTTCGCACTTTGTGTACGACCGCTTTTTACTTCAATACCAATAACTTTATTTGATTTTTTTAAAACAAAATCTACTTCATCGTTGCCTTCTCGCCAATATGAAACCTCTGTTTTTTGTAATCTTTGTGCCCTTATTAAATGGACTCCAATTGCAGTTTCAACACATCTACCCCAAATTTCTGGATTTTGGATAGATTGTTTAAAGCTGTAGGGGTTATAAACTGAAGAGAAAGCTGTGTTTTGAACTTGCCATTTCGGAATCGACATCTTTTGTCTAGCTATATCTGGAGCATATTTTTCAAGACCAACCAATAACCCTGCAGAGTCTAAGAGTTCAAGATAATGAGATAGCGTAGTTGTATTTCCAGCATCTTGTAGCTGTCCCAAAAGTTTAGTCATGGATAAAATCTGACCAGAATAACTACAGCCTAATTCAAATAATTGCCTTAATAATGCGGGTTTATCAACCCTTGTCATCATTAAAATATCTTTCGAGAGCGTTGTTTCTATTAGACTTTGTAATACGTATTCTCTCCATCTCTCCTCATCTACAATTAAAGAAGCCGCACCAGGATACCCACCAAAATAAACGAATTGCTCTACTGAAAGGTCAAAAGCTTCTTGCATTTCAGCAAAAGACCAATGGGTCATTTGTATTATCTCAAAACGACCTGCTAAGGATTCACTTAGTCCACGTTGCAAAAGCAATCGTGCAGAACCTAATAAAATCACCTTGATATTTCTATTTTCAAAGGTGTCTTTATCCCATTCTGTTTTTATTATTTCTGCCCAATTATCAATTTTTTGTATTTCATCAATAATTAAAATACATTCTCTAGCACCACTGTTAATTAATTGAAAACGTGCTAATTGCCATTGCTGGCTAATCCATATACTATTGGCAGAAGGCACTCCATCAGCAGCTACAAAGACTGTAGGCACATCAATTTGAGTGATTAATTGCTTAACCAGCGTTGTTTTCCCTACTTGCCTAGGGCCCATAATAACCTGAATGAATTTACGATTGTCTTCCATTCTTTTTTTTAGAATGGCTATTTCTGATTTAATAAACATAATTTTGCTCAATGTATTGAGTAAAATTACGATTTATATTGAGTAAAATAAATTTTATGGTTAAATATTTAAGAATTGTATATTTTGAAGGGATTGTATGGATGGATCTAATGAAAATAACTAAATAGAAGTCCTTATAAAAAGAGTTATACCAACTAGTGCTTATGTAGAAATTACGAGATTATTTAAGCCTTATCTACAGTCATTAATGTTTGGCGAGCCTTGTAGTACGGTGCCTTTGTATAAGAAAGCAATACAACGAGCTAGTAGCTTAATCAATCAATAAATGAAAAAGAGGTCGCCCATCAATGAGCGACCTCTTTTTGGTTTATTGAACAAATGCTTTCTCTTTTCTTTTTCCCAAGAAAGGTAACCAACTTTCTTCTATACTTCCACCAAAATCTCTTAAAAACATCACAAACGAAGGCTTATAAGGTTTGGTTTTTAAAGGCATTCCTGCTTCTTCTGGGGTAAGGTCTCCTTTTCTTGAATTGCATCGCTTACAGGCCGTAGCAAGGTTGTCCCATGACGTTCTTCCTCCTCTTGATTTGGGCAATACATGGTCTAACGTTAAATCTTCAGGTGTTCCGCAATATTGACATTGTCCACCGTCACGCCTAAAAATATTCTGCCTTGATAACATTACGCCTTTATAAGGCAAATACACATAACGATGTAAACGAATGACCGAAGGCATGGGGAAAGACTGAGAGACACTTCTTAATTGTTCGGTGGCAGATTCAGATATTAAATCGGCTTTTTTTAGGAAGACCAACAAAAAAGCTTTAGGAATCGAACAAACGGTTAAAGCACTATAATCTTGATTTAAAACTAAAACTTTCCGACCCATAATCCTTAAATTTTAATGTTGAAAGAATATACTTGAACTCGTGATTGCTTTGGTAAATAGACTACTGATTGATGCGTTTTTAAGAGGTGTTATTAATGATTTGGTAAATTACTGATAAATTTTGAAAAAATAACGTCTTGATACACTTTTTTGTTGCGCTTAATCTTTTGTTAATCAGAAGTTTATAATAGCGTTAAAATCTGAAAAGAGTAGCTTGATTATACCCTTTACCAAGAATTTTAATAGCAAATATCCTTTAGTAAAGCTTTGAATGAAGTTTTTTGTTGAGATAAGCGTAACTTTGTAGCATAGATTAATAAAACGAAAAAAGTAAAGCGCATAATGACCGATCGTTACATGCAAAGAGGTGTTTCTGCCTCTAAAGAAGACGTACATAAAGCCATCGAAAAACTTGATAAAGGGCTTTTTCCGCAAGCATTTTGTAAAATTTCTCCAGATATGTTAGGTGGCGACGACACCTATTGCAATATTATGCACGCCGACGGTGCAGGTACTAAATCATCATTGGCTTATCTTTATTGGAAAGAAACAGGTGATGTTTCTGTGTGGCGTGGCATTGCGCAAGATGCCGTGGTGATGAATACGGATGATTTAATTTGTGTGGGTGCAACGGATAATATGTTGTTATCAAGCACAATTGGTCGTAATAAAAACCTTATTCCAGGCGAGGTAATTGCTGAAATCATCAACGGCACTGAAGAGGTACTAGAAATGCTTAGAGACAATGGCATTGGGATTTGGAGTACTGGTGGCGAAACAGCAGACGTTGGCGATTTAGTAAGAACAATCATTGTAGATTCTACCGTAATAGCTAGAATGAAACGTTCAGACGTGATTTCTAATCATACTATTCAAGCAGGAGATGTAATTGTTGGATTGGCTTCTGACGGACAGTCGAAATACGAAAAAACATACAATGGTGGAATGGGTTCTAATGGCTTAACTTCGGCTCGTCATGATGTGCTTGGTCATTATTTAGCAGATTTGTATGCTGAAAGCTTTGACCCTGCCGTACCAAAAGATTTGGTTTATAGTGGCTCAAAGCGCCTGACTGATGAAGTAGTAGGAGCACCATTGAACGTAGGTCAATTAATCCTTTCACCTACTCGTACTTATGCACCCGTTGTAAAGGCGATATTGAACGAATTAAGACCTGTAATACATGGTATGGTACATTGTTCTGGTGGGGCACAAACAAAGGTGCTACATTTTGTAAATAACGTACATATTATTAAAGATAATCTTTTTGCTTTGCCTCCATTGTTTAAAATGATTCAGGAAGAAAGCAATACAGATTTCAAAGAAATGTATAAGGTTTTCAACATGGGGCATAGACTAGAAGTGTACATAAACCCACAATACGCCCAGACTTTAATTGATATTTCAAAATCATTTGGCATTGATGCTCAGATTATTGGTAGGGTAGAAGGCTTTGAAGGTAAACAAGTAACGATACAATCTGAATTTGGAGAGTTTGTTTATTAATTCAAACCAAACCAATTATTCCTTTTAAAACGTAACAGTAATCCTTGCGGTTACCGTTTAGAGTATGATAGAAAGACAATCACTAGGGAGGGACTTAAGTCCCTCCCTAGTGATTATAAACAGAATTGTTAAGGTTTTGTTTGTTTTCTCTTTTTAAGGAATATTATATAAAACACAAACTTTTCCTATTAGGGGGTGGCT
>NZ_JBWKYN010000209.1:0-9495 GCF_059423785.1 Arcicella sp. GW458-12-2-14-TSB2
AAAGATGGTTATTTATAAAGGTTAGTTTTTTCGAGAAATATGCTTTGCTTCGGGTCGGAAAACGTAAAAATGCTTTTGTAATTTATAATACAAAATTGACAGTTTTTGTGGTGAAACTGTTAATACTTTTTTATCAATTGCTTATATTAAATCTACTTTTATGCAATTTTTGAAGGTGTTTTGCAGAAAAATATAAATTAAGTATTACTAAATATTGTATTATCGTTAATTGAGGAACTTGTCTTTTGTGAACAGAAAGGCGTATTATTTTATCATTAAAAAAGGAATCCCTTTTAAGTGGAGGGCTTACTTAAAAGGGATTATCGTATTTATTCAAATTTCGTATTGATTGTCATTCCTGGCCAAGTATCTGTCCTAAATGAATTGGCAGGTAAGCCTTCTGAGTTAAACAAGTTGGCATCCATTGGCGAATCTGCCCAAGCATATCGTACTGAAATAGGCTTTAAGCCTTTTGGATGATAAACAATCACCTTGTTATCTACAAGTTCAGCTTTGGCATAATAAAACACCTTATCTTCCCCTGCGATTTCAAAACCTTTTAAGTATCCAAATTTATCTTGAATGACTAAGCCTTTTGCAATATTTTTGAAAGAAACAATCGCTTTACCATCTTCATAACTAACCGATTCAAACATCGGAGAACTGTATTCAATATTTTGCCCGAAATCTTTTTTCAAGGCATTTATTGCCAAACGATGTCCTACATCCTGTTTGTTTGTTGGGTGAATATCATTCGGATTCCCAATATCTGTAATGACAGCCATTCCAGTTTTAGGTAATGATAAGGTCATTGTTTGGGCTTCTCTTAATTCTGCCCAATTACTACCTTGATTACTGTTTTGATAAGGACCATAATTGGCTAACTGAACGAAATAGAAAGAAAAGTCATCATTCCATTTTTTACGCCAATCTTCTATCATCAGTGGAAAGGTTTGGTGGTATTGATAAGCTCTGCCAGTATTTGCTTCACCCTGATACCATAAAGAGCCACGCATGGCAAAAGGGACAAGTGGGGCTATCATGCCGTTGTAAATAGTAGTACCAACATTGTTGCTAGAATGAACATATTCATGTTTTCCAGCAAAAGATGGCATCAATCTCCAGCCTGTTGCAATGCTAATTTTTTGATTGTCGACTTCTACATACAAATCAGTAGCAGAACCTATTAGTCCTAGTCCCATCCAAGGAAGGCTTTGCATATTTCCGAATTTTATCATTAATTGGTTTGTTCCAGTTTGCCAAGTATTAGCAGGTACGGTAATCTTGCGAACACCTTTAATGACACCCTGTGAAACTAATTTACCATTAATGTAAATCTCATTATAACTATCGTTTTCTGCTAAGGCCAACGTTGTTTCGGTTGAAACAGCCTCTTTAGGCACTTCGATAGTGCGAGCCATGTAACCATCTCCACGATATGCCCAAATGCCTTTCCAGTCCCATTGTCCCATTGGGCTATCCGCATAAAGCCATTTAGAAATATCATAATTCGCTGTCAAGTATTTCTTTTCGTCTTCAATGCTTGGGTTGATATTACTGCCTAATAATTGCTTTTGTACTTTCTGGTCATGAGCATAGTCGGCATCTTTCCAGTTGCTCGGTAAGTGCTCAGCATAACTTTTTAGTTCGTTATTAGTCAACATTCCTTCTTTACTAATCCAACCTTCCACCTGCGAACCTCCCCAAGAAGAATGTAATAAACCAATTGGGATATTTAATTTTTGATATAACTCACGAGCAAAGAAAAACCCAACTGCTGTAAAATTACCAACAGTTTCTGGCGAGGCTACTTTCCATTCGCCCGACTTTAAATCTGCTTGTGGGTCAATCGTAACCTCATGTTCTACATAGAAATGTCTGATTTTTGGATAGTCAGCATTTTTCTTTTCTTCATTAAAATTATTAGCTTGAGAAACTCTCCATTCCATGTTTGATTGCCCCGAACAGAGCCATACTTCGCCAATTAAAATATCATTTATAGTAACACTGCCAGATTTTGCGGTAGCAGTCATTTTAAAAGGCCCCCCAGCTTCAAGCGGAGTAAATTTTACCATCCATTTTCCAGTAGCATCAGCCTTTGTGTTTTGAGATTGCCCAGCCAAAGTAACATTTACTTTTTCGTTGGCATTAGCCCAACCCCACACTGGAATAGGTTTTTGTCGTTGTAATACTACATGGTCTGAGAAAAGTCGTGCTAGCTTTACTTGACCAAAACAAGTAACAGAAATAAGCGATAAACAGATTAAAAGTGTTTTTTTCATAAAGAGAGTGAATGTTTTTTTGATTTACCGAAATTAAGAGAAAGTAATCGGAAAGTTGTCCTATTTAATCAGGAAAAAAAGCAAAGAGATGTGCTTTCAATGCATTGTGAGTTCTTTTATCCAATAGCTAACTGTATTATTTAAGAAAGGCTTGGTATATAAATGAGTAGATGATATTATCTCAATTCTTTTCTATGATGGATAAAATAATCCAAATGAATTTCAACCTCATTTATTAATAAACAAGTCTATGAAAATAATACTATTGTGTAGTTTGATGTTTGTTTGTTGCTTGGCTATTGCTCAAGACACCTTTGTAACCAACATGGATGGCAAATGACAAAGGTTTGCAACCATTGTCTCGAATCAGTCTGGTGAAAACATGATATGACAGCTTATAAATGGGAAGAATACATTGTTTTGAAAAGTAAATAATATAAAGTATTCCAAAGCATTATCTCTAAAACAGTATAGATAGAAGATGATATTTTATTTATAATTTTGTATTTTACCAAGATAATTTTATAAATTACATAGTGTTGTCTTTGTTGAAAATAAGTTATTACACTATTTTAGAATAAAAAGCTTAAATGATGAAAGACGTTATCTTCTTTATTAATATAGGATTGAATACAATGAGACGGTTTTTTTGAGTTTTCATCATCAAATTAAAGTTGTCATTATAAATCGATATAAAAAATAAAATATATTTAGAATATCATAACTTATTTTGTATAATTGTATTTAACTAATAATTAATAACATATAAATATATTTTTTTGTTTGATTAATAAAGCATAAATCAAATAATTCCCCTCATATTAATCTTTGCTACTATCACTTTTATCTGACCTAATCTATTAAGTATTTTTATCAATTATGAACCTAACAAAAAAAAATAATATAAAAGTAATTGGCACCTTGGACGGTCCAACGATGTTATTCGCACACGGATTTGGCACAGACCAACATGCTTGGTCTAAAGTTTCAGAGGCATTTATCTCCAAATACAGAATTATTCTTTTCGATAATGTTGGTGCTGGTCAAGCCGACCCCGAAGCTTTCAGCCCTAATAAATATGATACCTTGCAGGCTTATGTCAATGACCTTATTGCAATTTGTGAGGAATATGAGGTAAAAGATGCCATCATGATAGGGCATTCAGTGAGCGGAATGATTAGCTTGCTTACTGCCGTTCAAAGACCAGCATTTTTCTCAAAACTAGCATTGGTAGGTGCTTCCCCAAGATATTTGAATGATATTGGTTATTTAGGAGGCTTTGAGCAACAAGATTTAGATGCATTGTATGATACAATGGCGAATAATTATTTTGCTTGGGTAAGTGGTTTTTCAGCTGCAGCGATGGGCAATCCAGAAAACCCTCAATTAGCAGAAGGTTTTGCTGCTACCTTACGGGCAATTAGACCCGATATTGCACAATCAGTAGCCCGCGTAATATTCCAATCAGATTATCGTAAAGAATTAACAAAGTTGAATAAACCTACTTTATTAATACAGGCTAAAGAAGATATTGCTGTACCCATTGATGTGGCATATTATCTGAACAATAATATCGCTAATAGTAAACTGACCGTCGTAAATGCTTACGGTCACTTCCCACATATAAGCGCCCCAAATGAAGTTATTAACGCATTAGAGCAATTTATTTAATTATTTTGGACAAGCAAATTAACTGGATTAATGAGGCTGTTAACTTTTTAACAGGACTTTATCCTATAAAAAAAGAGAAAAACATTCAAGTTATTTATGCACAAGCTACTCACCTGATTAAAAAGCATGCACATGCTGAGGCCGCTGCTTTTGTTAAGATGGATGATAATCTTACGGTTCGTGCAGAGTTTAATACTTCTAGGCATTTTTTAAATAGTTTTATCAATGCTGAATTAGTATTAAAGCTTGTAAATGAAAATGAAATTGTTTTTGATATAGATAATTCTTTTTCAAAAGAAGAAGGAGAGGATATAATATTTATTCCTATGAATGAATCAGGATTCAGAGGAGGCGTTATCTTATTGGTTAAAGATGACCGAAAGCATGATGATTTGTTTTTAGCATTTTTAAACCATGCCTCTGTGGGTCTCAAAGACACCATCTCAATTATTCAGAATTATTTTTTAATCGAAGAACTCACTACTCGTTTTAATGCTATTCTCGAAACAATTCCTCAGGGAGTAGTATTTGTAGACGATGTAGGAAAGGGAGGTTGGGTAAATAGCCAAGCTGCCGAGATACTGAATATCCCGAAGGATGACAATAAGCCATTGATCATTGCCGAGGCGATGCAAAAATTAAGGGATAAGGCTGTCAACAAAGATGAAATCATCAGAGAGGGAATCAGACTGTTTAGCTTGCCAGGGCAAAAAATAAATTACTGGAAATGGATTTTTGGTGACCCTGTAACTTATGTTCTAAGTGTTTCGTGTGTACCTACTATTTCTCAAAATATCAAAGGTCGTTTATGGGTTTTTGCGGATGTTACCTTCCAACATTTGGCTAACGAACAACTGTTAGAACTGAATACTGAATTAGCAGAAAAAAGGATAATTGCAGAGGAACAAAACAAAGCAAAGTCTGACTTTTTAGCTAATATGAGTCATGAGATACGTACACCAATGAATGGCGTAATCGGTATGGCAAGTTTATTAGTAAATACCGAGTTAAGTGAAGAGCAGATGGATTACGTAGAGACTATACGTATCAGTGGCGAGGCACTTATTGCTATCATTAATGATATTTTGGATTTCTCTAAGATTGAATCTGGTAAAATAGAACTAGAGAGCAAACCATTCTATATTAATAATGTCATTGAAGAAACCTATGATTTACTTTCTGTCAATGCTAATGACAAAGGACTTGATTTGCTTTACTACATTGAGCCTGACGTACCCTTAGAAATCAAAGGTGACATTACCCGACTCAGACAAATAATGATTAACCTAGTAAACAATGGTATAAAGTTTACTGCTAAAGGCGAAATCCAAGTGAGTGTTAAAAATGGGGGCATTGATGAGCAAGGTTTTTATAATTTAGAATTTTCAGTAAGAGATACTGGAATTGGTATTCCTCAGGATAAATATTATAAATTATTTGAGAGTTTTTCTCAAGTGGATTCTTCAACTACCCGTAAGTATGGCGGTACAGGTCTTGGTTTAGCAATCAGTCAGCGATTGGTATCACTCATGGGAGGAAGCATACGCGTAGAAAGCGAAGTAGGCAAAGGTTCGTCGTTTATCTTTAACATCAAAGTAGAAGCCAACAGAGACGTTAAAAAGTATAAAGCCAATGCAACCGTAGAAATGGTTTCATTGAAAGGTAAGCGCATCTTGATATTGGATGATAATAAAACCAACCTGAAAATTCTTAAAACACAATGTAATATTTGGGGGATGGATGCTACAACTTTCGAACATTACGAAGATGCATTAGCATCAATAGAAACAGATAGGTATGATTTAGTAATTATTGATATGCTAATGCCCGGAAAGGACGGTATCGAAGTGACTAGGATAATCAAAGAATTACGGAAAGATTTGCCTGTTATTTTATTTAGCTCTTCAGGAAACCACAACATGCTATCATTGGATGATAACACAAAACTGTTTGAGTCTATCTTAAATAAACCTACGCGTCATAGCCATATTTTAAAAGCGATTAATAGTGTTTTGAATAACACCGTAAAATCAACTGTTAAAACTACCGTTATTACAGATACCTTAAATTCTGCCCTATCTATCAACATCCTTATCGCTGAGGATGATGCTATTAATCAAAAGTTATTAACAAGGGTTTTAGAGAAACTTGGATACGCTGCTGATGTAGTAGAAAATGGCATAGAGGTACTAAAAGCAATAGAGAAAAAGAAGTATCATCTAATATTTATGGATGTCATGATGCCTGAAATGGATGGTTTTGAAACGACTAGAAATATCGTAAAGCTATATCCTAAACATGCCAGACCTCTTATTATTACGGCCACGGCTAATGCTTTATCAGATGATCGTGACAAAGCGATACTAGCAGGGATGGATGATTATATCAGTAAGCCATTTAAAATGCAAGACGTACAAGACAAAATAGAAAAGTGGAAAGAAATTTTGCTTGAAAAAATATGATGGTGAATTTTGCGAAATCCAAATTTTTGGAGATTACTCTATAGGGTTCTCTTTAGTCATTTAAATATTTAAAAATCAATATATTATAAATAAATAACCCCGGAAAGTGTCAATTTTGGCAATTTTCGGGGTTATTCTGTATTCCGCCCTTGATTTCTATGACATAAATAAGGGCGAAAAATAAAAAAAGTGTATTTGGGGTTTTGCACTACGCAGGTTTTGCAAACTTTTTTCTAAAATCAAAAACTTTTTCAGAAGCACCATTTTTTTGAAGATAGTCTAGGTTATCAACTGCTTCTTCAAGAGATGGGAATTGTCCGCTAGGTATCCACCACATGGCTGTATAAGCTTTTCCATAAGTCTGAAACCATTCCTTACGACGCTTCAAAAACTCAGAATGAAAAGTTTTATACATAAAATTTTCTAAGGTCTCTATACTTTCCCAAACAGATATATTGATAATTACTTGTTCATCATTATATGGATTAATACTGGTAGCATTATTTGAATCGTCTTTTAGTCTCCAAATAAAACCTTCACTACTTTCTGCTATAGCATTTACAGTGTCCAGATTATCATTGAACTCTTTCATAATTGGGTCGTTGATATTTACGCCCTTCATTCTAGCAATATTGATTTCGGCAATTTGATATTTACTCATAAATGAATTAAAATGATTTTGGAATGGATTAAATTGTAAAATTCATAGACGGTTCGATTTGTTCGACAAGGGCAAATCGCATGACAGATAAAAACGTTCTCAAACTTTTTTGGATTAAAATTCTTTTTATCAAAACTTCCACTTGCCTTTCAGAAAAAGTGGAAGAGCAACGGTAATCAACCAAAATATACGCAAATAAATGATTGGAAAAATATGTATTAAAGTATTTTATGAATATCGTATAGTCTTTTGAGCTCCTTTAAGATTAACAGATATACAAATGTTGTGAATTAATTCACTTGATATGTAGATGATGCCTTTTGTTTAAAAATACAGAAACGATTAGCTATTTCCAAGAACTTTATTTTACTGAAATGACAAAAGCTAAGGAAAACTAAATATTTATGTTGAAGTGAAAAATATTTGGTTAAATGATGAATTATAATTACGTTTGTGTATTGTATATGCCTTTTGCCTAATCCTTCTTTATCGTCAACTCAATATTTTTTAGCATTGAAATGTTATTATACCCATAATATTTCAATTGAAATTACTATCAGCTATTTACTGAAAATTACTAAATCAACCTTTTGTATCATATTTAACTATCACACTCAATGCCATTAAATACAATTATTCCAATCGGTTCAGATGGGTTTTATCACCCTGCATCTGAAAGTGAAGTAATTTCACTGGTAAAATATGCCTATGATAACAATTTGCAAATCCGTTGTCGAGGGGCGTCACACTCTATCGCTAGGGCCATCTATACAGACCCAGGGCCAGGGGAGTTACCTGTACCTGACAAAGTTTCTGAAGAAAATCCGCCCAAAGGACCCAATCTGAACCTCATTTTTGATAATTTGATGAGTCTGACTTGGATTGATAACGAAAAAGGAATTATTGAGGTAGATGCAGGTATTCACCTTGGTTATGACCCCATGGACCCCACAGGAGCATCAACGTTAGCCAATAGTTTATTGTATCAAACTTTTCTAAAAGGCTGGACATTAAGCGATTTAGGCGGTATTACTCATCAAACAGTATCAGGATTTCTATCAACTGGCTCAGCAGGTGGAACAACGATGTACACTATCGAAGAAAACCTGTTAGCATTCAGGGTAATAGATGGACAAGGGAATGCTGAATGGGTAGAAAAAGACAGTGATTTATTTAACGCCTTAGGTGTTTCCTTGGGTTTATTAGGTGTTATTGTAAAAGTGAGAATGCAATTAGTACCCTTCTTTAATATTTATGGACAACAAATAACCACTAAAACAACCTACGAAGAATGTCCAATAGATTTGTTTGGTGATGGTAATTCCACAAAGCCTAATTATCAACAATATCTTGAAAAAACACCTTATTCTAGAATGCTATGGTGGCCCCAAAAAGGCGTAGATAGAGTAGTAATGTGGCAGGCTATTCGGGGAATAAACCCTCCTGTATTTTACCCAGCTCCTTATGAAGAATTTGCTGATACCAATCTGTTAACCCAAATTGAACAGTTGGGGGCGTCAGTAATGTTTACAACATTAGGAAACAATGGTTTCTTGAAAACTTGGAAAAAACTGCAACCAAGCTTCAAGGCATTCTATAACAGTATTAAGTCTGGTATATTAGCAGTGTTATTAACAGTCATTCTATACATTCTCTTGCTTCCAATTACTTTGTTTTTTAGCATTTTTAAAGGTGTTTTGTGGCTATTATTCCCAACAATCATCAATTTACTTCAACCACTGACTAAGGATGGCAAGGCTATGTTATTCATGGATTATATGTGGCGAAGTTTACCGATGGATAACGAGGCTGGTGATATCCTGATGGGAACAGAATTTACAGAATTGTGGATCCCGATTGAGAAAACAAAAGAGGTAATGAACCTACTGAAAGGTTTTTTTGAGCAAGATGGCAGAAAAGCCACTGGAACGTATAGTACTGAAATATACGCAGGTAAAGCTAGTAATTTTTGGTTGAGCCCTTCTTATAATAGAGATGTTATTAGGGTAGATGTTTTTTGGTATGCCTCAAATGAAGGAAATCCATCTGTAAAAGGAGGGTTTTATGAACAATACTGGGAACTTTTCGAGAAAAATAATATTCCATTTAGGCTACACTGGGGAAAATTTGCACCTAGCTATGATTATAAACATTGGGCAGAATATCTAAGAAGTCAGACACCAAAATGGGATGATTTCTTAATGCTACGCCAACAACGTGACCCTAAAAATATCTTTTTTACTGATTATTTTAAATTACGTTTTTTAGGAGAAAAGTAGGTAATACAAGTAAGTGTTTGTGAAAGAGGGCTTTAAGAATGTAAGTGCTTACACTTAATTCTTAAAGCCCTCTCTTTTTTTAAGCGTTTAGTCTTTTAGTCTTCAAATCCAGAAAAAACTATTTTAACAAAAGTAAAGGT
>NZ_JBWKYN010000210.1:0-9455 GCF_059423785.1 Arcicella sp. GW458-12-2-14-TSB2
TTATTGAAGATTAAAAAAAGTTGCTAATTTTGACGAAAGTTTTATCGTCAAAATATGGGCAATCAAGATATTTATTTAAGAAATAACACAGGAAGTAAATCGAAGTCTTCTATCATTGATGGATTTGTAGTTCGAACAAATGAGTTTGAACATATCAAAAATGCTTTATTGAACACAGATAGTGATGGTAAATTCCTAAACAACATTATCATTGGCCAGCGTGGAGCTGGAAAGACTACTTTGATGCATAGATTGAACTACGCAATACTAGATGAAAACCAACTATCAGAAATTTATTTACCTATAATCTTCTCAGAAGAACAATATAACTTATCTGATCTAACAAATCTTTGGGAAGCCGTAGCTATTTGTATTGAGGATAATTTTTATAAAGAAAAACTGTCAGATTCTATTGATAAAATTATCGATACTCAAGAAGACTATGAACAAGCATCATTTACGCTGTTGCAGAAGTTTTTAAAGTCAAAAAATAAAACTGCGATTCTATTTATTGAAAATATAAACTTTTTTCTGAAGAAACTTAATGAAGAAGAGAGAAAAAGGCTTAAATCGATTTTAACCAGTAAATCTCATTTTAGGATAATTGGATCATCTACTTCATATAATGACGGGACTATTGATTTTGGTGACCCATTTTACAGGTTTTTCAATACTGTACAATTGGATGGCTTGACACAAGAGGATTGCGAAAAACTTCTGATTAGAATCGGTGTGCAATACGGAGAAGAGGAACAGATAAGGGAAATTATTTATAGCTACCCAGGGAGAGTTGAAGCATTAAGAAGGTTGACCGGTGGTGTCCCAAGGACAATATCTTACCTTTTCCAAATTTTTTTAGATAACGAGAATGGTAAAGCTATTAAGGATCTTTACCTTTTAATTGACACTTTAACATTATTGTACAAATCTGAATTAGATCAGTTATCCACTCAACAACAAAAGGTTATAGATGCTATAGCTAGAAAGTGGGATGCTATTTCCGTTAAAGAAATTGCAAAACGAACAAGATTAGAAAGCAAAAACATATCATCAATCCTGTCATATTTAGAAAAAAATCAGCTAATTGAAAAAATACCTACTTCTACAAAGAATCATTTATACCGAATAAAGGAACGCTTTATGAATATTTGGTATTTGATGAGATTTGGAAGGAAGCATGACAAAGAAAATGTGATATGGCTAGTGCGATTTTTCGATGCATGGTGCGATGAAAGTGAACTTACCAAAAGACTTAAAAATCATATTAGTAATCTTAAAGATGGTAAATATGATGTTGCTGCTGCAATCGATATGGGCAATACATTTTTGTCTTGTGAAAACATTCCAGACAACTTAAAAGAAGAGTTGATTAGTACTACCAATTCCATTTTGCCGAATAGACTGCTAAAAGGTGCCAAGACTTCTAAAAAAGATGTTTTAGAGGATATTAAAAAGCTAGTAAAGGATGAGCGTTTTGATGAAGCTGTTAGTCGGCTTAAAGACGTGGAAAATAAAGATGTTGATTATTTTATACTAGCGACATCTGTATATTTAATGCGAGGAGATCATCAAAAAGCACTTGAAGCTGCAAATTCAGCGTGGGACTTAGATAATCAAAATACATTCATATCTCTTACGTTAGGAATTATTCACGACCTTCATTTAAATGATCCCGATACCGCTATAGAATATTATGAAAAGGCTCTAACACTGCCACATCCTCATCCGTATGCTGCTAACAGGCTTGGTAGCATCTATAAAAGGAAAAAGGATTATGAATTGGCAATAAAATATCACAATCAAGCTTTATCCAAAAACTTTAAGCAATCGCAACTCTCTTTAGGAAATATATACTTAGAACTTAATGATTTTGAAATGGCTGAAAAGTATTTTAAATACGCAGTGGAAGCAAAATTAGATAAATCCTATACTGCTTTGGCCAAATTGTTTTCCAAAATGAAAAAGAAAAAGGAGGCTGAGACAGCTCTTCTTAAAGCAGTTGAAGAAAATGAAGAGGATAGCAACATAAATCTGGGGAGATTCTACCTGTTGAAAAGTAGACCAAGTTTCAAAAAGGCAGAGGAGCAATTTAAGGTGGCAATTGAGAAGGGTGAAATTGATGGATATAATCAACTAGCAAGGTTATATATAAAGAGAAAACAAAATGACAAAGCCATTGGCGTTTTTGAAGAAGGAGTGTTACATAAAGATGCAGAATCGGCACATCAGCTTGCTCATCTTTTTAACAGAAAAGGCATGTTCGAGAAGTCGGATGAAATGTTTGAGAAAGCTATCGAATTAGGAGATATTTCAGTGATTGGGTGCTGGATACAGAGCATCTATAGGTCTAAGAGAACGGATAAGAAAATATTTGCACAAGAACTACTTGAAAAATATAAACCAAACGATACAAATAGTCGATTCGAATTACTCTATGCTAAAATACTTTTGTGGAATGATAACCTGACGGAAGCGATAGACATCGTAAAAAAGCAAGCTGTTATTTTACATAGTAGTAGTGATGACGATGATAATTATTCTAACAGGATATTTTCTGAACTTGTAGAATTTTTCCTGTTACTTATTGCTAAAAAAGAATATACTGTAGCTTTAGATATGTTTAGCGCGTCAAATGGTTTGGATCTTAAAACTATGCTAAAACCAATATATTACTTATTGATGTACGAGCTTAAAGAAGGTTTTCCAATGGAATATCTCAAAGCAGGTAAAGAACTTACAGAAACAATTAATGATTTAAAAAAGGAGGTAGAATATTTGAGAAAGAAATAGAATATAAATGCGAATAAAAATATTAGAGAAATTCAAGCATAGCTTATGAAATGCGACAACTTAAACTATGCTTAAAATTTCAATTATGACCCATTATTTGGAAATGGATAATTTGATATTGTTATTAGAACAACACAAAAATAGACAAACCCATTATTTGTGCAAATATAATTGTCATTTTCTTTTTTACGATGGTCGATTATCATCCGGCTTTACTAATATTTCTGCTGGGACTATCCTTTTCAGGTAATTGGATAGGCGATGTGAATTATAATATTAATTGAAAAAAAGAGAATTAAATGGCAAATGCAATTATTAAGTATTACCCAGTGGACAACGGAGATATGTCCTTAATAACGCTGGAAGACAAAACAACTATTTTAGTTGATTGTAACATCAGGAAGTGTGATAATGAAGACATCTATGATGTGAAGAAAGATTTATTACAAAGTGTACAAAATATTAACGGTGTTCCTTATGTTGATGTATTTATTCTTACACATGGTGACCAAGATCACTGTAGAGGTTTAAAAAAACACTTCTATCTAGGTGACCCTGAAAATTATTCAGAGGCTGACAAAAAAAAAGAGCTTATTCGGATTGATACTATGTGGTTTTCTCCAATGATTGCAGAAGAAAACTCAAATGATGACGAAGATGCCCACCAGCTAGAAGCGGAACGTCGACTCAATCTCCATCGTAATAAAAATCCTAAAAAGGATGATCCTGGTAATAGAATTAAAATTATTGGTTATGATGGAAATCAAGACTATGAAGATTTAAATCATTTAAGAGCTATACCAGGAGATATTGTCACTCGGTTTAACGATAAAGATCAAATATTGTTCTCTATTTTTATTCATGCACCATTCAAGGAGCACCTTGAAGCACTTGGAGATGATAAAAAGAATTCCACAAGTATTGTATTCCAAGCTAGATTTAAAAATACCTTTTATCAACAAGGCTTTTCTACTCTTGCAATGTTTGGAGGGGATTCTGACCATACCTCATGGTGTATTATTTTAGAAAAAACTAGAAAATACAAAAATGAGCATGCGTTATTTTGGGATTTGTTTTTATCTCCTCATCATTGCTCTTGGTCATTTTTTAATGACAGGCCTCAAGCAGAACATCCTGACCCGAAAGAAACATCTTTAAAAGTCTTAGATTATAAGAGAAACAATGCTAAAGTGATTGCTTCAAGTAAGAAGATTTTAAATGATGATGATAATCCACCGCATTATGAGGCTAAGTGCGAGTACGTTAAAAAAGTAACTGAAGGTAATTTCCTTAATACAACTACTTACAACATAATTAACAAAATTCCTCAGCCAATTGAGTTTGAGATTACATCTCAAGGAATTGTAAAACCAAGGCAGACTGAAGGTACAGCTAAGGTTGTAGGAAGTGCAAGTTTAGGTACTTTAAACACCCCTTCAAAATATGGAAATGGAGAAGTTTAGTGACGGCTTACCGCTTTTTCCCATGAATATAGAGAATCCTGAACTCCAGGATTCTCTTAAATCCCTAGAGAACCTGAAAGGTGATAAAATAAAAATTTTAGATTGGGGAAATAATAAAATCGCCATTCCACTTGAAATCGGCGTTGATTTACCCAATTTGGGTAATTTTGAAAATTTGGATATTAGAGGAGTAGAACCTATTATTTTAGTGTTTGATTTAATCAATTATCCAGTTTCAGCTCCAAGAGTATATACTAATAGATTAGATTTTCCAAAAAATAACCTTGCTCATTTATATGTTGCAGTCAATAATCGTCCACCTGCTTTTTGTTATGTAAGAGGTAATGCAGATGAGTGGTATGCAAATAAGAGGATTGAAGACCTTGTTATACGCATAAGTAATTGGCTTAGAGATGCTGCTACAGGAGAATTAACTGAAAATGGTGAACAGTACGAACCGTTGAGGCTGGAAGGATATTCTGGGAGTATAATTTATGATTATGATACCATTCTGACTGTTATTACAAATAAGACGGCTGTTGAATTTGGAGATAAATTTTCAATTGCTTTGTTTGAACGTCCTAGTAGTGAGGGAAGATATACATACAAATTTGTTAAGCTCATTACTGACAAGAATGTACTTACCACTATTAAGGAAGTTGATGAGGAACGTAAAAAAGACAACGAAGATGTTACAAGAAAGAGATATTATTTCGGATATGTACTATGGAGTGAAGAAGATGTAGTAAAACGAGAATATGAAGTAAATATTCCAAGATCATGGGAAGAATTCAAAACGTTCTGTGAGTATTACAATATAAAACATCAAGACTTTGAGAAATTTATCACTATTTATAATGAAATAAACGAGTATATCTATTTTCCTGTAATAATTGGAATACGTAGACCTAGTCAACTGATTGGCTATTCATCGAATATTGAATTCATAAACCTACGCTTTAAGGTAACTTCTAGCGACATTGAAGATGAAAAAATTATCAATAACGTATCTATCGATATGCTATCACACAATCAGCCTCTAACTAAAAAATTAGCTAGTAATATATCAGGCTGGAATATAGCTTTAAATAATGAAAGACACGTTGTTTTTGGATGTGGTGCCATCGGTTCTAAGATAATAATGCACTTGGCAAGATCTGGACAAACAAACTTGACTTTGATTGACCCAGATTATATTTCTCCGCATAATTTAGTCAGACATGCCTTGTTTGGAGATGATGAGGGACAAAATAAAGCAGAAGCATTAGCAGAAAAAATAAAGAAAATATATCCTTATGAACAAACGAATGTTAGAAGTGGTACATCTTTTAAAGAAGGGCTAATAGACAAGAAAGAAACTTTCGAAAAGTATAATTGGATATTAGATTTTACTGCATCCGAAGCATTCTTTAATAAATTAGTTACGTTAAAAAGTTTGGATACAAATAAAGTTGTTAGTGCATGCATTTCAGATTTTGGAAATTTAGGAATAATGTATAATGAAGGTGAATCAAGAAATCCAAGAGTAGATGATTTACAATCATATTTATACAGCCTATCAGAGAATAATAAAAATATTCAAAGCTGGCTTCAAAGAGAACAAAAAACAGCTCAATCAAGTAGTTTAATTGTTCAAGTGGGTGTTGGCTGTAATTCTGAAACCACAATTTTATCAGATGATAAAATATCATCACATGCTTCATACTTTTCGGGGGTTCTTAAGAGAGAAATGGCTACTTCGACTAAGCATGGGAAAATTTATTTAAACAATATTATAGATACAGAAGATTACAAGATTGAAACACAAGTGTTAAATGTTAAACCATTTGATGTTTTTCAAGCTGTTAATGATTCTAGTTGGACGATTCGTTTTAAACCGGGCATTATTGAACACTTAGCTAATGAATTTTCACTTGCGGGACAAACTGAAACGGGAGGTGTTTTTGTGGGTGTTTGTAATTATAAAACAAAGACAATTCATATTACTGGAATAATTACTGCACCTGTTGACAGCAAGAAAAGCCCTGTTCAGTTCATTAGAGGTCATAACGATTTGGCAGAGCAAATTTTAGAAATAGAACATAAGTCTGGGGGGCAAATTGGATATATGGGAGAGTGGCATACGCACCCTAATGGTCCAAATCTTCTTAGTCAACAGGATATGTTAAGTGTTAATCAACATAAAGTTGAATGTAGTCAACTACATACTCCTTTACCTGTTTTTTTATCTATTATGACCCCAACAGGATTATTTCCTTACATTTTCTAATCAAGGTATTTTTATATGGAGAAAGAAGTAAATTTAAAGTCAAAAAATACTCCTCAGCTATGGGTTTTATTATCAGCTAACATATTAATCCTATGTGGTATTGTGTTACCCGAGTATTTTAAAGAGCTAACAAATGGATTTGACCTTGTTTTTATCCAAAAATTTCTAGGAGCTTCTATAGCTCCATTATTATTGTTTGTGCTAAATGGACTTATATCTAGCAATCAAAAAGCTATTCTGGTTTTTTGGAAATTGAAAAATCCTTTACCTGGTTCTGAGGCTTTTTCAAAACTGAGTAAGGAAGATACAAGAATTGATAGAAAAAAATTGAAAGAGATTTACGGAATTTTACCTCAAAATCCAGTAGAACAAAATAAACTATGGTATAAAATTTATAAAAAGAATATATTAGATGTTATTGTTTCGGAGAGTCATGGAGCCTTCTTATTAGCAAGAGATTTAACATCATTATGTTTCCTTTTTATAATTTTTATCGGGATTCCTGTTCTTGTAATTGGCAAATGGCCAATTAGTATATATTATTTTGCTTTTTTGTGGTTTCAGTATTTTGTTGTAGTTATAGGTGCACAAAATAGAGGGAGAAGATTCGTTACTAATGTATTAGCAATAGAAACTAAGACATAAATTGACATTTTTTAGGATTGTAAAATAATGATATTTCTTAAAAATGAATTGTTAGCTCAGAATGCATTATTTAATAAAGTCAGAATTAATTAAATAGGCAAATTTGAGAAAGCAGAATTTTAGTAATTTTTATTAATTACAAGTCATTAATCGTAAAATAAATGTCTTGTAATTATTGATTAATCATTATTTTGAATAATGAGATACTTATTTTATTGGCTTAAACAAAATTTCTATAAGCTTACTTTTATTATGTCGAAGTTTATTTAAAGTATTTTTTACTTCATCTTCAGTATGAGTAGAATTTGCCAAATCTCCAATAAAAATATCTGACAATGGTACAATTACTTGGTTTGTAATCCTAAAAATAGAGGCTTGTTTCGAAGAACATATTATTGAGATTATGTCTGATTCAAATTCTTCTTTTAAATCTTGAAATTTTTTAGATTGAGCAACTTGAATATTTATATCATGATTAACTTTAAACAGAATTGATGAATTTTCATATAGTTCACAGGTATTTTTATAGAATTCATCGATTTTCTTTAAATTAGGTTCAATCAAAAACTTAGTGTACCATTCTCTCCTTATCTGTTCTTTTTGAAATATTCTGTTAATAACTATATTAGCAATAAAGGTTAATAAAACAATAAAAGCCCCAAGAAATGGGGCTAAAGTTGTATTGTCTTTTAAAAATTTCAATAAATCCATATTAATTTCTCAGGAGACTATCAAAAAAAACGCTTAATCCAGTTTTCTGCTGAAGAGAGTTTTCAGCATATTTAAAGCCATCGGTGATGTTTCTTTCCAAAAGTTTTTTTATTTCTAGGTTTGTATCTTCAAGAATGAATCTATATTTTTTGTTAAACTTTTCTAATCCAAGCGATTTAATACTGTCATACAATAATCCAAGAAAGAATGAAGGATTTATTGAAGTTGTACCTTGAGGAATACGAATATTAACTTCAGTACTATCATCTTTATCAAATTTATCTAAGTCAATTTCTTTCCTGACTTTTTCACCTTGTGGGCGACCAGTGAAAACAGTACTTTGACTAACCTTAAACCTATTAAGGTTGATGTCAATCTTTTCCTTTTCCATTATCATTTATTTTATTTGTTAAATATTTCTCGTTAATGTAAATTCTTGCGTATAACAAAGTTCCAGGGAATTCACCATTTCTGTGAAAAAGTGACTTTGAATCAGGAAGTTTGTCAAAACTCTTTTCAGAGTTCAAAGTTAGGCAATTAACTCCATCCTTCTCAAAAGGAGCATACTTTTTTTCACATTTTAGAAATGTATGCCCACTTACTATTTGCATAATTGGTATATAGTTTCTATCAACATCTTCAAAATCACCTATCGAAAAAAAGGAATTTATAAAAGATATTGTCCCCGTCCCTCTGCTTTCACGTTCAAACTTTAATCGACTAACCCCTTCTTGAAGAGAGTAAAGTGTAAATAGATTTTCATCTGTAAATTTATCACTCCCTTTAATTTTCTTTTGTGAATTTAAAAATGATTCTAATTCGTTGAACATTATTGCATTATCTGCTTTGGTTTTTTGGAATCCTTGATAAATTGAATCGCCAAAATTTAAAAAGCATAGGTTCAATTCTCCAACAATATCTTCAGGGTTACCAGTTTCTTCTTGAAAAAAATTAGCTGCAACATACCATTCGTTAAATGAGCCGTGATCTTCAGCATTATTAAGAATTTCTGATATCATTCCATCCAATTTATTTTTTCCTTCAGAAATCAATTCAAAATTATGAGTGTCTAAGCATTTGTCAACATATTCAACGATTTTAGTTGTGTATAAACCTTTTTTATTTTGATTATAGTGTTTTTGAGCTTTTTTCCCCTCTAAAAATATTGCAGACTTAGGATTAAGCTTATCGTCTTCTCTCCCTAAATTAAAATAAGGAATAAGATCAGAAACAACTAATAAATTATTAACTTTTTTAGAATTTTTAGAGGGACAAATTTTAAAAACAACATTACTACTTAAAACTGTCAGCTTTTTATCTAACATTTTTTTTATACTTTTAATTTCTTTAAGTAGTCTTGAAAAAAAAAATAGAGCTGGGAAATCTGTGTATCTTGTATAAGTAAAATCAATGGTAACTTCATCGTTATGATAATACAATGCTGATATTATCTCTTTTATCATTCTTATTGTATACTCATAATTATTTTCCAAAGTGAAATCATTTCCTATCAAAAAATATTTTTCATACTCTTTTTCTATAAAAAAATCTTTAGAAATTAGGAAGTCATATAAGGG
>NZ_JBWKYN010000211.1:0-9358 GCF_059423785.1 Arcicella sp. GW458-12-2-14-TSB2
ATAGAATAGTATAAATATCGATAAAAATTTATTTTCAAATTATGGTATTAATTTTGCTAGAGATATACAAAACTAATTGTGTATCAATTAATTAACATTCATTTTGTAACTGTTGTTTTTTGAAATAGGTAAGATTTTTATTACTTCTCTACCTAAGATTCAATCATAAGAATTGCTAATAAGAAATTGACTCGACTTGGCAAAAGAAGTAATAGACATACGATATAACACATTATAATAAATTATAAATTCTTCAAAAAGTAAAATTATGGAGGCATTCTCGACCCAAATCAGAAATATATTTTCAAAATCTAAGACCGATAGAGTTTATGTACTTGGTAAAGGAGCAAGTTTAGGGAAAATTGCTAAATCTCAATTAGAAGATGGAGTTGTTATCAATATTAATGATTCAGAGCGCTTTTATGCAGGAGATATTGCTTTAGTACATAGTTTGTGGGCTTATCAAAGTATCAAAGAAAATGGCTTCAAGGCTTCTTATTATATCTCTGATAAGCAAATGCCGGATTCAGTTCCTAGTATGCAAGTATCATATTTCCCAGATACTTATGAAACGACTGAAAGCTATTTATTTTCAGCACATGGTGAAGAACTTTTTATTTCAGATTTTTTGTTCCTTTCAGCTATCCGTCTAGGAGTTGTTATGGCCAAAGAATTAAATAAAAAACTTGACATATATTTTCTAGGTTTCGATTTTGGCAGTGATTCTAACACAACTTTAATTGAAGATTATTCAGGACATAGTCAACAATTCAGAGATGCAGTTCTTCGTACACAAGAAGATACTTTTATCAGAATCAAATCTTATATAGAAACTGACGTTCCTTCAATCAACCTTCTTCATGTTGGTAGAAAACCTTATAGTGATATTTCTGTAGGATTGTTTAACCAAGGGAACTTTAGTGATTTTGCTGAGCATAAAAGTAACAACGACCTTTATTTAGGTGTAAAAGAAAAGATTTTTGCAGGTATTCCTATGGTTGTGGCCGAGCTTACTAATAATCACATTGGTGATGAGAAGCGTCTGAGAACAATGATTAGAATGGCGAAGGATGAAGGAGCTGACATTATTAAAGTACAAAGAAGAGATGTTGATTCATTTTACAGCGAAGCTGAATTAGCAAAACCTTATAAATCTCCATTTGGTAATACCTTAGGTCATTATCGTAGATCAGTTGAGCTAACAGATGATTTATTTAAAGTATTGATTGATGAATGTAGGAAAAATGAAATTTTCTGGTTTACATCAGTTTTAGATAAAAACTCTTACGAATACATATTGCAGTATAATCTTCCACTAATCAAGCTTCCAAGTACAATTTCTAATCATAGAAATTATCTTAAGCATGTGGCAGATACTTTTGATGGTGATATTGTTGTATCAACAGGTTTTACTGATAAAGAATATGAAGAATTTGTATTAAATGAATTTACTACAAACAACAGGTTGCTTTATCTTCTACAATGTACGTCTTCGTACCCTGCGCCACCAGATGCATGTAATATTGCGGTAATTCGCCACTATAACGAAATACGCCACGAACGTTTCCCTAACATTATTCCAGGTTATTCTAGTCATGACGTAGGGGCATTAGCTTCACAGATGGCAATAAGTGCTGGAGCTTTGATGATTGAAAAGCACGTTAAATTAGGTAACCTTGATTGGGTACACTTTGACAGTGTTGCGTTGGATATCACTAAAGGAGAGCTAAGACAATTTGTTGATGATGTTAAAAAAGCGACGATAATATGTGGTGAAAAAGAAAAGAAAGTTCATGCTAAAGAACACCACAAATATGTTCCTAATGATAAAAGTAATTAAAGTTAAAGAGGGTTCTCTTTAATTAAATAAAATAGATGTATAGGTTGTGACCAATCTATACATCTATTAATCTTACTAACTGCTAATTAAAAATTATATATGAAATTATTATTTATAATCCTAACCAGTGCTTTATTACTAAGCTGTACTGAAGACTTATTACTAAGTCAATCTCTTTTAGATACTAAGGTGGAACCAAGTATGGCTATCTACATTGGTAATGAACTAATCAAAAGTCAAAAGACTATTTCAAAAATTGACGCAGAGGTATATGCCCATGATTCAAAACTTTTGATTCACAACGGAATAGGTTATTGTGCTTATTACAGTAATCATACAAGTACCAATGAGGGAGCAGGCGGACAATCCGTTAGACTATCTATTTTTGATATCAATAACCCTGTTGCTTCCAAAAAAATATATGATGTTTTTGAAGAAAGCCACGTATATAGTACTGTAAAACTAGATAAAAATACACCTTGTTATACGCCTGTTTTATTTAAAACAGCAGATGGCAAGATTCGTATTTTATCTAAAATATATGTTAATCAAGTTCAGAAATATTATTACAGAGATTTTAATCCTGAAACCGCAACTTTTACAGAACCTCAGGTTTGTAAAATAGGTAATAGTAATTCTAAAGAAGTGAGTGATTTTGATTTATCTAATGTCAAAGGACAAATAAAAAGTGCATTTAATAATAATTATAAGTTGAGTACAGATTATATGTTTGCTACTACAGATCCTGTCATTACTGATGACGGAACGTATATAGGCTTAACATTAGGTAAATTTACAGAAGACTGGAAAACAGATGAAGGCACTACTGTTATTATGAGAACCAAAGACGCGGGTAAATCATTTGAATTCATAGGAACACCATATCCAATTAATATAGTACCGAAATATAATAAGCAAACTGTTGAAGGTGCATTTCTATTTAATAATAGTAAAGAAGTATTGATGCTCGGTAGAAATAGTATTGGAGGAATATTTTTAACAAAAAGTATCGATGGCGGAAATACTTTCTCTACGCCATTTAGTCTTAATGATAGTTGTTCTTTTACTAGCGTAGGTAGTAAAATGAGTTTTGTTAAGATTAGAGATGGTTTTTTATCTGCTTGGAATACCAGTGAGAATTTTGGAAAGTACAATGTAAGAACAGTCCTTGAAATTCGATATGGGAAAAACAGTAACGTATGTGGTAATGAAGCCAAAATTATCATTAAAAATGAATTTGGTTGTCATTATCCATCAATTTACAAATATGGAGATAGCTATTACATTACCTATACAACAGATACACGTCGTTTAAATAAAAATAGTACTGGTGAGATTGTATTTGCCAAACTTCCATTTTAAATAATTTGGATTTCATTATGAAAAAAATTAAAAATTTAATTCCTTCAAGCATCAAGCAAGCTTTATACCTTTGGAAGGATTCCTTAGAATGGTTTTTCTTAAATAGGATTATTTCCTCTTTCCCATCTCAAAGAATAAGAATTGCTGTGCTAAATTATATGGGAGCTACCATTCCCAAATCTACAGCTGTTTATGGAGGAAATGAATATAGAAACCCTAAAGGACTTACAATTGGAGAAGGAACAGCTCTAGGTCATAGATGTATATTAGATGCAAGAATGGGGCTAGAAATAGGTGAAAATGTATGTTTTGGTACAGAGGTGATGATTTGGTCCTTACACCATGATTATAATGATTTACATTTTAAAGCAGTCGGTGGAAAAGTAACTATCAAAAAATTCGCTTGGCTTGGCTCAAGATGTATTCTTTTACCGGGTGTAACAATTGGAGAAGGAGCAGTAGTTGCTGCGGGCGCAGTTGTAACAAAGGATGTTCCAGCTTATACTATAGTAGGCGGAATACCTGCAAAGCCAATTGCTAAGAGAGAAGAAAAAGAGTATGATTATTCACCAAATGGCTATAAGTTACATTTGGTTTAAATTGATGAATTGAAAACTATAGAGAACTATGCTGGATGATAAGAATTATAAATATTATCAGATTTTAAAACAAAAACTTATTTTTTTAAATGATGGCATCGACTTTAGTAAAGTTTTGGCTCATGACATAGCAAGAGTTGCTTTTAACCAAAGTGATTCAGTCGTATTTAGAGAAATATTATACAATTTCAGCTCTGAAATTGATTTTACTGATCTAAGAAGAGCTATGGAAAATAACAGATTTGTATGTTTATATTCTGTTGATAGAAGTGATTACAGCCATCAAATAGCGCAAACGTTTCAGGGTATTGAAAAATATGAAGCCGTATTGTTAGGAAAGTTGCCAAGAAATAAAACATTCAAGCCTTTCCGAATATTAAAAGCTATTTTTTTTACTTTGTTTAAAGTTGGTCTTGGCCAAGAAAACCTTAATAATGTATTTTTTCTAGCAAGTAAAATAGTATCTTATAAGAATAGCCAAGAATCATTAAAAAAACAATTTAAAGGTTTTGATTATTCAGATAAAACATATGTTTCATTCAATAGTGCTTATACATTTGAAAGCCTGATTACTCAATTTTTTAATATCGCTCAGTGCCCAACGGTATCCCTTTCTCATAGTTTCTTTGTGAATTATAAAAAATTTATTCCATTAGATATTATTAATGCTGAATGTATTACTGCTCAGAAACTTTTAGTTTGGGGAGAAACCTCAAAGCATGATTTAAAAGTAACACATAAAGTACCAGAGAATATTATTGAAATAGCGGGCAATCCGAAGTATGATAAAAAATCAATTAGATTAAAAAATACCTTTAAAAGATGTGTTGTCTTATTAGGTAGAAAAATTTATGAGGATACTAATATTGACATTGTAAAAATCTTGAAAGACTTCCTTTCTATTGAACCAAATGTACAATTCGAACTTAAATTACATTTATCGTTAGATAAAACGTTTTATGAAGGATTATGCGAAGGAAGTAGTATAACAGTAATAGATGGTAAGGAATCACTTGTTGAATTGTTTGAGAACAAAGGATATGATTTTTCTATTGTTAATAATTCTACAGCATATTATGAAGCATTATATTATGACTTGATTTGTTTTAGATTTCTCCCTGCCGAGAATGAAGCATTTGTTGGTATGGATGATCATTTTAGTGATGCAAATACTTTATTAGAAAGAATTAATTTTTTCAAACAAGCTGATTTGACTCAACTAAATACCAATTTAGAACAATTGTTAAAAGACACTATCGGGATGGGAGTTAATAGGTATAAAGAGATACTAGAGGCCTAGTAAGTAGTAATAAAACTTTGCACAATGAGTAATATAAAAAATATTTTTAGTGGGGTGGCATGGAGTCTTATTTGTAATGTTACAAATGCTGCTTACGGTTTTTTTTCAGTACCACTTTTGTTAACCTATTTTGGTAAAGAAAAATATGGCTTGATAGGAATCGCTATTTCAGTGAATATCTATCTGAAAATCCTTGATATGGGATTTTCATCGGGAAATGTAAAGTTTTTCTCTTCTTACCTCGTCAAGAATGATTATGACGGACTAAGAAAATTATTCCAATCTAGTTTATTATTTTATCTGGTAATCGCTTTTGTAAATGCCTTAGTGCTAGTGAGTTTGAGCTTGTTTTCTTCTCAGATATTTCACTTAAGCGCTACAGATGATGAAATTTTTAAGCAATTAATATATATTCTTATTATCACTTCCTTTCCTGTTTGGGGAGGAAATGTAATGGAACAATTATTACGATCTAATGATTTAGTAGGATGGCAACAAAGAATATTGTTGTTAACTAAAGTGGCTCAGTTAGTAGTATTATTCCTTACTATTTATTTAAAGCTTAACATTATTTCATTTTTTGCACTTAATACTTTGTGTTCTGTTATAAATATTCCTTTTTATGCTAGCAGAATCAATAAATTAAATTTAGGAATATCCTTTTTGCCAAAATATTATAAACAAGCTATGGCGGAAGTATTGCCTTATTGCTTAAGTATTTTTTCTTTTGGGATTTTCCAATTTTCTGCTAACTATCTACGACCAGTATTTTTAGGAATAAAGTTGGGTTTAACTAGTGTTAGTGATTATAGGGTAGTAGAGGGTATTGCAAACCTTATATTAATACTAGGCTCTAGTTTTGTAGGTGTTATTTTACCGCATGCTACCAAAGTGCGAGAGTTAGGGGATAAAGAAAGTGAGATGAAAATTGCCATGGATGGAACTAGATATATTACCATTTTTCTAGGCCTAATAGTTTTCGGATTCACGCTTTCTTCCAAAGAACTTATTATTTTGTATGTAGGAGAGAAAAATGCCTATTTAGTACCATGGCTTAATTTATGGGTGTTTTCATTGTTAGGACTACATAACTCAGCATTGTCAAGCTTAGTATTGGTTAGTAATTCTTTGCGGACAATTATCTATATGTCGGCATTTTCAACGATATTCTCGCTTACACTTGCTTGGTTTTTAATGGATAGTTTTGGGATGGGTGGAGTTATCATTTCATATACCTGTTATGTAGTATTTCAAGTAGCTTATTATTATATTTATTATTATCCAACTAAATTGAAATACAATTCATTTAAGATATTTACTGAATCATTCCTATTTCCCATTGCTGTAATTGGTTTTATTGGAATAGCAGTAAAATGGATATTCTCGATGCAGACAATAAGCAATATATGGCTACTTATCATTGTAAAAGAATCTGTTTTTGCGCTAATTGCTTTAGTGGTTATTTATCAATTTTTATTTACAAAAAGTGATAAAGAATATATAATTGCTTTTGTTTCTAAATTTTTGAAGAAAGATTTAAAGTAGTTTTCGCATTTGTCCAAATCTTATTATGTTTTATTTAGATTAAGATTAATAATAGAATAGTTAAATTATACAAAAATGGAGGGATTGCTTATACAGTTATTTGCGTTTTTCATCGTATTTCGCATGTACAAAGCCGAAGGTGTGGATAGACTAGCATGGTTTATGTTTGGTATACTGTTTATCTCGGATAATTTTGTAATGTTTCAAGCATATCCAACTACCTCATCTAGATTTTTTATTTTTTTTTTATTTTTAATACAATTAGTAAAAAGCAAATTTTGGGTAAAAGTAAAATACTTTCCTTTAAAGGCAAGTATATCGTTAATACTCATAGGTTTTTTGATTATTGCTTTATTTGACTCAAGACTTAATCTTAATCTTGTTAAGATTTTAAACAGAAGTTTAGGCTATTTTTTTGATAATTTTTTCGTAATGGTACTAACGTTTATGTTAGTAAGAGACATTAATGATTTTATAAAAATTTATAGAATTATCTTATTCTTTTTCCTTGCCTTTGGTGTATATGGATTTTATAACTATGTAACAGGGAATAATTTTTATTCAGCATTTGTCAGCCATGCTTTCGGTTTTGTTGACTATGCTGAAGTATATACGTCTGGACACGACGGGCGATATAGGATTACCTCATTCACATGGCACCCTATTTACTACGGTTTTCTATTAACAATAGCAATCCTCATGAATATTTTCTTGTTAGGTAACCTATCTTTCAAGAAAACAAATAAAAACCTTTTTATTGCCATCCTATTGATTTCATTAATCAATTTGTTTATGGTTAACTCAAGGACGCCTTTCTTTGCATTCTTAGGAGGAGCTGCGGTCTATTTTATATGGGGACTAGAGTTGGGCAAGAAAATACAAATTGCCTTTATTACAATTTTTGTGATGAATTTGGCTATTACTTTCATTCCTCAGGTTAATGAGTTTGTAAGTAACTCTTTTGATACTTTTTCTAGTAGAGGGTCTAAGCTTGAAGGTAGTTCTGTGGAACTTAGAAATTATCAGTTAGCTTCATCGGTATTGATTTTTAATAAAAGCCCAATAACAGGAAATGGTTTTTCATACATAGAAGAAAATTTAGGATTTAAAGGGAAGGTAGAAGATAGAGCCAGTGACTCATCTTTTGCAGGATTTGAAAGTTACCTCTATAAACTTTTGATTGAACAAGGCATTGTAGGGATGGTTACTCAACTAATCTTTTCAATAGCGCTTATCTTATATTTAATACGTAATTATCTGCTTGCTAAAAGTAGCTTTGCTAAGAGGCTTGCCATACTCACCTTAGGGATGTTCTTAAGTTTTCTATTATTTATATTTGGAACAGGTGACTTAGGAACCTTTAAATTCTTTATGGCTATTTTAGGAATTAATATAAAAGGATTGGAATACTTTAAGTATGCAGATAGAAAAAAAGATGATTTTCAATCGGAAAAGTTGATACCTGTATAGTTGACTATAGAAAAAAAAACAAATAAGCCGATGTATATTCAATTGAAAAATGGATAATTCTGTAAACAAATTTATACAAATAGATTACAAGTAATATGACAGACACACTAAATGAAAATACTTTAGCTATAGTTATACCTGCGTATAAACACAACTTTCTGAGAGCTACCTTAGAATCTCTTAATCAACAAACCAATAAAAACTTCACGGTATATATAGGAGATGACAACAGCCCAGAAAAATTGTGGGATATCATTGCTGATTTTACCACTTCATTGAATATTAATTATAAAAAATTCGAGGAAAATTTAGGAGGTAAAGATTTAGTAAGTCATTGGAATAGGTGCATCGAGTTGGTAAAAGAAGAAACATGGATATGGCTATTTTCTGATGATGATTTAATAGGCTTGAATTGTGTCGAAACCTTTTATAAGTATATTGAAAATAACCCAGCAATAGAATTAGTCCATTTTCCTGTCAAGGTAATTAACCAAGATGGCGTAGAAATAGAGAATTTCGGACATTCCAAGGAATTCCCTCCAGTACTCACATGTGTTGAATTTTATGCTGAAAAAACCAGAGGAAACATTCAAAGCTTCGTAGTAGAATATGTATTTAAACGTACCCTTTTTGAACAGGAAGATGGATTGGTCAATTTTGATTTAGCTTGGTGTGCTGATGATGCCACTTGGGTAAAATTTTCAAGAAAAAGTGGTATTCATACTGTAGAAGGAGCATACGTTTATTGGAGATATAGTGGACTAAATATATCATCTCTAACGGGTAATCTTTCTGTACTACATAGAAAACTAGAAGCCAAACTGAGTTATGTATCTTGGGTTAATGCGTTTTTTAAAAAGCACGGAATCACAAACACACTTGATAAGGTTTCATTAACAAATTGGTTTTTGCTTGAGGTTAAGGAAAATCGACAATTACCGATTCTGAATCGATTGAAAATAACATACCATTATACAAATCGCTTATTGGGTATTTTAGGTGCTTTTATTTCTTGCTTATATATTTTAGCATTTTCTGCAAAAAAAGGATTATTATTTGTGAAATCAAGCTAGAAATAGATAAAGTAAGTAAGGATAAATGGCTATGTGATTAAGCATCACATATAAAATCAAGAATAGCCTTTAGAGTATTAAAAATTATAACAGTTTATGAAAAAAACGCTTTTAATAACAGGTGGAGCAGGGTTTATTGGTTCTCATGTGGTTCGGTTATTTGTTAATA
>NZ_JBWKYN010000212.1:0-9242 GCF_059423785.1 Arcicella sp. GW458-12-2-14-TSB2
TACAAATAGCGTACCAAAAAATCAATCACACCTTATTTTATTTATTAATATCTTTATTTTTTTTGAAAAAACATCTAAATCAACCAAAAACTTTCTTTAATTATAGTCATTCTAAAAAAAAGAAAACAAAAAAAGCAGAATAACTTTTAAGTATATTCTGCCTCTTTTATTGTGATTAACAGTATAAGAATTATTTTATTGGAATTGTTACCACAGTAGTATCCCAATGTAAAAGCATATCTACTCCGCTTTCTTTCTCATTAAAATCTATCTTAAATGTTTCTACAGAATCTGCTTGCTGTGAAGACGTAGCGGGTACTCTTAAAACATCTTTACTTTCATCATAAGATAAACCCCATTGTCCTACTTCTGCATTGATAATTATTGTCCAATCGCCTTTCTCAGGAATTGTGAAGAGGGTGTACTTACCAGCTTTAAGTGCTTTGCCTGCAATGGTTACATCTCTTGAGAATTTTATAATAGTTGCTTCATTAGCCCCAGTTCTCCACCATTTTCCGTAAGGAACAAGTGCTTTTTCTTGAGTTGTTCCAAAAATAAGCCTACCCTTTTTAGAAGGTTGGCAATAATCTACCGTAATTCCTAAACCATTCTTCTCGTATTCAGCGGTAGCTGATGGACTAAAAGGTTTGTTGTAGTAGAATCGAATAAAAACAGTAACAGATGCCAAGACTGCTAAAACAATCAGTATAACTTTTAAAACCTTCATCATTAATTGTTCAATTAGGGAGATGGGAATAATTATATAAGAATAAATTTGAAATCAATTCTGTAAAAATACTTCATTTTATCTTGACGTCAAAATGAATCCAAACACTATATAATTAATTTATACCCACTCGCTCTGCATATCTTTTTCCCGTTTTATAATACAACGCTCAGTGTCTAATAAATGTAAGTTTTCGTCTATCTCCATACAAGTTTTAGCATCATGCAATAGTTCTTTATACGAGCTTTTGATTTCTTTACGTTTCAAGGCTTCTAAAAACCTGCGAATATCTTCATCACTTTCCAAAATCAACGGAGGAACAGCAGTAAGTTTTCCATTGTCATCCTTAGCAACCATCGTAAAATACGAAGTATTGGTATGTTTTACACTAGCCGTTTTGATATTTTCGGCAACTACTTTTATACCCACAATCAAAGAACTGTTTCCGACATAGTTTACAGAGGCATGAAGCGAAACCAATTCGCCTACTTCCACAGGCTGTTTAAATTCTACATTATCTACAGATACAGTCACCACATAAGTTCCTGAATGTTTGGCCGCACATACATAAGCAACCTTATCCATCAATGATAATAAAATCCCTCCGTGAATTTTGCCTCCAAAATTAGCATAAGATGGAATCATCAATTCTGTGATAGTAGTTCTTGAATAGTTTACTGTTTTAGCGTTGTCCATCATAATAAGTATTTGGTTAGTAAATAATATTAAAATAAAGCAAGGAAATGCTTCCAATAGCAAAGAAACATCAAATATTATTATATTACTCCACAAACTTAGTGGGTTTTATCAAAATTCAATTAGGACTAAATCCAATTTGAGCCGTATATTTGCACAAAAATTGAAATTTTCCAAGAAAATCTCTACGTATAGGCTTAAAACTTTCGTAATTAATTTTTATGAATCCTTCCACTTTGATTTGGCTCATTTTATTAACCCCACTTGCAGGGTTTATTATGCCAATTCTGTTGGGTAGAAAAAACAACACCTTAGCAGCTTGGTTAACAATTGGTTTTACAGGCTTGAATCTTATCTTTTCAATCCTATTGCTTCGTCAAAACCTACATGTTGCTAATCCACATTATTTATTCAATTGGTTTTTGCTCGGAAAAGAAACATATTCTTTTGGTTTTCTGGCAGACTCGCTAACGCTAATGATGTTGGTTTTGGTGAACTTCATAGCCTTATTAGTACAGATTTTCTCGTTGGAATATATGCACGAAGAACCCGACCAATATAGGTATGTCGGTTTTTTAAGCCTGTTTGTATTTTCAATGCTTGGCATCGTACTAACCGATAATTTATTGATAATGTATGCCTTCTGGGAATTAGTAGGGTTAAGTTCATACCTATTAATAGGCTTTTGGTATCAAAAAACTGAGGCCGTACAAGCCTCAAAAAAAGCATTTTTGGTAAACCGTGTGGGTGACGTAGGGTTTTTGTTAGGCATTTTTCTGATTTATTATTTATTTGGTAGTAGTAATTTTCAAGATTTCCCAAATATTATCGCCAATGCTTCAGAACCCAGTTTAGTACCCGTTGCAGGCTTATTACTTTTCTGTGGGTGTATCGGTAAATCGGCACAATTCCCTTTACACACGTGGCTTCCTGATGCAATGGAAGGACCAACGCCCGTTTCGGCGCTTATCCATGCTGCAACGATGGTAGTAGCGGGAGTTTACTTATTAGCAAGGATTCATCCATTATTTGGCTTTGAAGAAACCATCATCGTCTCATCTATCGGTTGTTTTACAATGTTGTTGGGCTCAGTGTACGCTATTTTTCAAACTGACATCAAAAAAACGTTGGCTTATTCTACCATCTCGCAAGTAGGTTTAATGGTAGTAGGTTTAGGCTCTGATGCTTCCGTATTTCATTTATTAACACACGCCTTCTTTAAAGCTGGGCTATTCCTTAGTGCAGGGTCTATTATTCATGCACTCCATCATCATGCTGGTCATGATTTCGATGCTCAGGATATGCGATTAATGGGTGGCTTGCGTAAGAGAATGCCATTTACCTTTGTGTGTTATCTCGTTTGTTCATTAGCATTGGCGGGCATTCCTTTCTTCTCAGGTTTTTTATCTAAAGATGCTATCCTTGCGCAAGTAGTGGCTAGTGCCAATCAGCACCAAAGCTTAGCATTATACATTATTAGCTTTGTTTTTTTTATTGGTATTTTGCTATCTGCTTTTTATATGACTCGCCAAGTATGGCTTATCTTTTTTGGAGAGTTCAGGAATGAAAAGGCTGACCTTTACGCTATTCATGAGGGCTCGTGGAAAATCACTTTCCCAATCGGGCTATTGGCTATTTTATCTATCGGTTTTATTTTCACTTTCAATCCTTTGAATGCTGAAAGTGCTTGGTTTTGGGAATTTATGAAACCTGAGATGATAGAAAAGTCAGCCGAAAATCATTGGGTTGCCTATTTATCCACAGCACTGGCTTTTGCAGGAATAGGCTTAGGATATTTATCTAGAAATAAAGCACTAGCTTATACCATTCCTACGCTTGATAACATTTATCAAAAAATATTTGTTGCCCCAATATTAAAATCAGCTGATTTGTTACAATGGTTTGATTTGCATATTATAGATACTGTAGTGAATGCTGTAGCTCAATTACAAGTTATCATTGCCAGCATCGTAGCTTGGTGGGATGCTAAAATTATAGATGGCATTCCCAACTCAACAGCTTATTCAGCAGGAGTAATCGGGAAAATTACTCGTTCAGTACAAGCTGGTAAAGTACAACTATACGTTGCTATATCCTTTTTAGGATTAATAGCTTTGATTACTTTTATCGTTTTTTCATCTTGATAGTGCCTGTGTTTGTTTCAAAACAAATACAATTATTCTTATATAATTATGCCCATTTTATCAGTACTTATATTTTTACCATTGGTAGCGTCGTTGGTAGTGGCTTTTTCGCCAGACCAATACAAAGCCTATTTCAAATGGTTTACGCTAGGCGTTACTGCTGTAGAACTAGCAATTTGTATTTACTTATATCAAAACTTTAATCATGATATTGCCGACTACCAATTCCTAGAACAATTAGATTGGATAACCCTGCCACTAGGCACATTGGGGGTTGGTTCAATTGATTACCTTTTGGGTGTGGATGGTATCAGCATGCCAATGGTTTTGTTGACAGGCATCGTGATGTTTGTAGGGGCTATTTCGTCTTTTGAAATTAAACAGAAAGAGAAAGGATATTTTTCACTTTTCTTGTTGCTGACAGGCTCGGTAATTGGTTGTTTTGTGGCGTTAGATATGTTTCTTTTCTACCTCTTTTTTGAGTTTATGCTCTTGCCTATGTATTTCCTAATAGGTATTTGGGGTGGTCCACGCAAAGAATATGCTTCTATCAAATTTTTCTTATATACGCTTTTCGGCTCTATTTTTATCTTAATTGTCATGATTGCGCTCTATCTATCAGTGGTTGACCCTGTAGAAACAGCCGTGAGAATTGGGCTAATCAGCAATGTATCAGATATTACGCCACAGATTATTACAGAAGTACAAACCTTGCTAAAAGATTTAAAAATTCCTTCTGAGCAAATTGTACATACTTTCGATTTACGTTTTATGCCCGATGCTGGCAATTTCCTGCCAAATTCGTGGTTAAATGTTTTTTCAGGTATCGAGATTTTTAGTATTTCGGCTCGTGCCTTAGCTTTTATTTTATTGATGATAGGTTTTGGGATTAAGTTGCCCGCCGTACCTGTTCATACTTGGTTGCCAGATGCCCACGTAGAAGCACCAACACCTGTATCAGTGATATTGGCAGGAATCCTCTTAAAGATTGGGGGATATGGTTTTCTCAGAATAGCTTATCCCATTTTCCCAGACGCTGCTCATGATTATGCTTTTGTCATTGTTGCCTTTGGCGTTTTATCTATTATTTACGGAGCTTTCAATGCTTTGGCAATGAATGATTTGAAGAAGATGATTGCCTATTCGTCAGTTTCTCATATGGGTTTTGTATTACTAGGGGTTGGGTCATTAACAAGTGAAGGTATTAACGGAGCGATTTATCAAATGTTTTCGCATGGTGTACTTTCCGCAATGCTATTCTTATTAGTGGGCGTTTTGTATAATCGTACACACGACCGCCGTATTGATAGCTATCAAGGGCTGGCTAGTAAAATGCCTTTGTACACAGCCATGACGGCTATAGCCTTTTTTGCTTCATTAGGCTTGCCTGCTTTTTCAGGCTTTATTGGTGAAGTATTTACCCTGATGGGGGGCTTTAACAGTCCGCTTATTCCACGATGGTTAACCGCTTTAGCTGCCTTTGGATTGGTATTGGGTGCGGGCTATTTCCTTTGGACTTTACAACGAATATTTTTTGGAAAATACTGGGTCAGACAATTTGAAGGAGTATTAGAAGACTTAAACTTTAGGGAAAAAATAATGCTTTATCCTTTAGCGATATTAGCATTAATATTTGGTATTTTCCCTCATTTAATCTTTAACTTAACCAATGTAACTGTAGCCGAGCTTTTGAAACTATTTTAACGTTCAATAAGGCATTCTAATAGTGGCGAATACTTTTCCTTGGGTATTATCAATTTTTAGGTAAGCATTCTCACCATATTGTAATTCTAAGCGTTTTTTGAGGTTTTCGAGTCCTATTCCACCTTCGTTGTTTTTAGGTTTAGGTACAAATACGCCCGAATTTTCAACACATAAAATGATAAAACCTTTTTCTGTTCTGGCTGTAATGGTAATATATCCACCAAATTTCAACTGACCAATGCCATGTTTAACGGCATTCTCTAACAAAGTATTCAAGGTCATTGGCATAATTAAGATATTACCTATATCTTCCTGAATTTGAAAATCATACTTTAAGCGGGTATCAAAGCGAAGTTTTTCAAGTGACAGATAATTCTCAGCTAAACGAAGCTCTTCACTAAGCGTTGCTTTTTGTTGTTCGCCAAGGTTTAAGGATAGTCTTAATAAATCTGACAATTGAATGATTGATTCGCGGGCCTGAATACTATCAATCAATGTTAGTGCCTTTATACTATTGAGGGCATTGAACAAAAAATGAGGATTCAACTGTTTTTTTAAGCTTTCTAGTTGAGAAATTTTCAGTAGGTTTTCAGTATGTGCTTCTCGTTGCCTTCTATCTTGATAAATACTCAAGAAACGGTGCAAATGAAAAAACATAAACCAAGGAAATACCTTCCATACATTTTCAACAAAAATGACAGCAAAATTAAGGAAAGAACTATCTGAGTAATTATATAATTGATAGTCTATAATAGTATAGATAGAGCCTATTGAAAGCCCACCAACTATTGGAAAAAGGGCATATTGAAGATGGGTAATATCATCAGGGCTGAAACGGCTAATGATGATTTTATAAATGTGACATGAAAAAAAGCCTGAAAAAAAATAAAGTAGTAAATAAATGGTTTTAGTGGATTGACTGAAATCATTAAATTCAATATGTTGAATAGAAAGAAGCGTAATAATCGACCAACATAGAATTTGAATCAACCAGTAAAATTTGGTTTTATTCATAAATTTCACCTAATTATAGTTAAACTCAAAAATAGCAACAAAAGTAGAATAAAACACGTTTGTGAAGAAAAATAATGACCAAAAAAATAATCTTATCCGATTTACTAGCTCACATTCTTGAAAGCCTGAGCGTCATTTCTCCGGAAGTATTCTTGGGGGCAGTATTTTTACTCCTTATTATCATTGAATTAATTCTTTATAAATACATATTCCAACAATCTGATTCCTTAGAAAACTCAATTGCCCAAAGTTATCAAAATACTTTATGGGGTATTTCCTTGATTTCTGTTTTAATCGCCTTGAATCAAATCATTTCGCAGTATTCAACTACCAACGATACTTTTCTGTTTGGCGAAATGCTTATTTTAGATAGTAAAGCCATTTTCTTTAAAATAATTACAACGTTTTCAGTAATCATTTTATTGGCACACATCTATGTTTCAAAACGAAAATATGATGGCGAATTTTATCCTTTGGTAATTAGTATCCTGATAGGCCTAAATTTAATGGCGATGTCGGTTAATCTATTAATGATTTACCTTTCTATCGAAATCGTTTCTATCTCATCTTATGTGCTGACTACTTTTAATAAGACAAAAAAAGCGTCTGAAGGTGGTTTAAAATACATCATTTTTGGGGCAGCTTCTTCCGCAATTATGCTGTATGGTATGTCATTATTATATGGCATGACGGGCACGCTTAGTATTGCTTCTCCTGATTTTTCAAGAGGCATTGCCCAAACAGATAATGTAGCTTCAACGATTGCTATTGTATTGACACTCTCTGGATTTTTATTTAAAATATCCGCAACGCCTTTTCATATCTGGACGCCCGACGTGTATCAATCTGCTCCCACACCGATTGTGGCTTTTTTTGCAGTAGCACCCAAAATTGCCACATTTTTAGTAATTATCCGCTTTTATTCTGTCATCCCTACCGACTTAACATTAATCACTGCCATCATAGCCTTGGCGAGCATTACTTTCGGCAATTTCTCGGCTTTATGGCAAAAAGATGCCAAAAGATTATTGGCTTATTCAACAATAGCCCATACAGGTTTTATGCTGATTGGTCTGGTGATGATTTCTGAATTAGGCATCAAGAGCATCGTATTTTATTTGATAGTTAGTTTATTTACTAATTTCTCCGCTTTTCTATTAATTGATTACGCAGCAAATAATACCCAAGGACAAAAGTCAGACAATGATTCTAAATTTATGATAGAAAACTTTAAAGGCTTGGGCAGATTGAATCCTTTGTTTGGAATATTAATATTAATCGTAATGATTTCCTTGGCGGGCTTACCTCCTACTGGCGGATTTATTGCAAAACTGAATATCTTTTCTGCTCTTTGGGAAGCCTACCAAGCTTCTGGTAAGCAACTGCTATTACTCCTTTTTATATTTGGCTTATTGAATACGGTGATTTCTTTATCTTTCTATTTGAAAATACCCTTCCTGATGTTTTTTAAAGAAAGCGAAAAAGGAGTAACATTCAAACTCAGTTTAGAACAAGCTGTATTGGCAATATTACTAGTTTTCCCAATCCTAGCATTATTTTTCAATGCAGATTGGCTCATGAATATTATCAATAGTCTATAATGTTATTTTAAGTACACTCCCATTCGAGCTTCGTCGTCTAATACTACCGAAACATATTCGCTCAAGGTAGTCGAAAGTTCGTACCCCACGTAGTCTGCCAGAATTGGGAAACGACGATAGTTTCTGTCTACCATTACAGCTACTTGAATACGCTTTACAGGAATACTTAAAAACGGAGATAATGAATAAGCAAGGGTTCTTCCGCTATTCAGCACGTCGTCTACTACGACAATGGTTTTGTGCTCTAAAAATCTTTCGTCACAATCAAACTCTACTGGACTTTCGTAGGTAACATCTTTATCTACGTCAATTAATACGGCACTAGCTTCTATAGGCGAAATTTCTTGAAGTGTGTTGGCTAACAACTTGGCTAAGGCATGCCCCTGCCCTCTGATACCAGCAATAACAATATCCGACTCTTCAAAATTATTTTCATAAATTTCAAAAGCAATTCTTCTAATTTTCTGAAGCACTTGGGTCTGGCTCAGTATTTGGCTCTCAATAAGTTCCATATTTAATAATTCTAGAAAATTCTTGGATATATTTTCGTTAAGGCATTAAAATTAGCATTCAAAAACCCCTAAAACAAATCATTAAAGGTAATTTACCCATAATTTCATCTTTGGATTTAGGGAATCATCCTACCATACTTTCTTTATTAAATCATTAATTTGTTGGTGTTAATACTCATTTCAATAAAACTTCCTTATTTTTTGTACCTTTGTCGTCTGAATCACCAAATTTTATTATAGACATGGCAAAAGGATACGCTCAGTCGCAACAAAGACGAGTACAACAACCAATTCAATCAAATCCATTAGCAATCAAAACAAAAAAGTTTGCCCTTGAAAAAAATAAATTCATCGGAATAAACATGATCCAACTTATTAAAAATCAATGGTATTGGGGATTTGTGCCTTTAGCATTAATTTTTATCAACGTAATTTTGAACCTTACAGGCGTTTATCATAACTACTGGATTTACGTGTTGACACTAATCGGAGCAATTGCATATTTAATATTTTGGGCAATTCAGTTTACTGGCGTTACCCAATTAGAACAATACAAACAGCTTTTTAGTAAATATCGTTACGAAATCGATAGTCGCCAGATTTTGATGAAGTTGAGCGATACTGAGGGAGGTGTCATTAAATGGGACATGATTAAAGGTGCTAGAAAAGCTAAGGATGCCTACATTTTAGATATGGGGCAATATCAGTTTATTTATTTACCATTTACGGTATTTAATACTGATAGCGACAAGAAGTTGTTGGATAGAATCTTGAAAGACAAAGGATATTCAATTGATTAGTACGAATAATATCCAACTAAAAAGTCGCTGTAAATGTCATTTAC
>NZ_JBWKYN010000213.1:0-9163 GCF_059423785.1 Arcicella sp. GW458-12-2-14-TSB2
ATTGATAATGTTTTTAGTGACGAAGAAATCAACAATTTATTGTCGCATATCGAAAAAGTAGGCACCATAAAAGATACTTTTAGAAAAACAAAAGATTTATTTGCTATCCGACAGTTCTTTAAAGAAGTCCCAGATTCGGTCAAAATAATTTTTTCGGCTAAGTTGAGACAAATTATTACTGAAATATTTGGTCCTGACTATTTTGTGGTGAAATCTATTTATTTCGATAAACCAGAAGATTCCAACTGGTTCGTTGCTTATCATCAAGATTTAACAATATCTGTAGATAAAAAAGTAGAGATTGAAGGATTTGACCTTTGGACAAACAAACAAAACCAATTTGCGGTACATCCGCCAATTGATATACTTGAGGATAATTTTACAATTCGTATTCACCTTGACGATACTGATGAAGCCAATGGAGCATTAAAAATAGTACCAACATCTCACTTAAAGGGAATTTATAAACCTGAAACGATTGATTGGGCAGTTGAAACTGAGACTATTTGTTCGGTAAAAAAAGGAGGAATAATGTTTATGAAACCATTGCTTTTACATGCCTCAAATAGAACGACGAATAATAAAAAGCGAAGAGTTTTGCACATAGAATTTAGTAGAAAATCATTGCCTCAAAATTTAAATTGGTCTGAGTTATTAATAGTTTAAAACGATGTTAAAATTGAAATCATGAATATATCCCTAAATTCCTCATTTACATTGAATGTGCTTCCTCATAAAGAAAAGATTCGTTTAGTAGTTATCAAAGATGAGCAGGAGTTCGTTTGCAGAATTGAAAACAGAAAAAAACTTAATCAATTCATCACCGATGAATGCTCTTCTATTTTCAAAGGAAGACTACAATTGATTAAAGACAAAGAAGACGTATTTGTACAAGTTAAAGGAGAAATCATTGGTAAAATATCAAAAAATATTTTTGAGAACTCATTAACCGTTGCATAATACTATTGTATTGCTATTATCATTAATACACTTACTTCTTTACTGGGCTTGTAACGAAAACGTAGGTAAATAATAACGCAAACAATACATATATCAAACAAATAAACCATAGGTAGGAAAGAGCGGTATATTGCATTGCTGCTTTTAATAAAGCAATGCCTGCAATAGCAAAATGCATTAAATTACCCATTGCTAATGGTCGAGCATAAATTCCACCGATTAAAACGGTTTTAGCCATCCAGTTCATCATGGCAAAACCCAGATATAATGCCCCAAGTACTTGTAAGATTAAAACAGGAAATGTAGCTTCACTCCCACTTATAGAAGCAATAATTTCTTGTGGAAAAAATGTGCATGAGATACCAATCAGTCCCATCACTACAGCACTAGCAACCATTAAATATTTTGTATTCATTACTAATTTTCTTGAGCTTACATTATACAATGCAAAGATACGCACAGTTAGTGTCTTGCAAGTAAGGTACTAAAAACAAGCATCAATACCTTATAATACTCTATACTTCAACGCTTGTTCAGAAAGCAAATCATGGAAAGAGAAAGATAAATATTGATTTTGTTTTACTACTTGAAATACACATTGTGTTACTAACAGATTTTCCCTGTTTATACGCATATCATTCTCCTCGTCGCCTATTCCTCCATAGAGGTGAAAATCAATTATTTGTTCAGGACTATAATTAGGATGTTTACCTTGAAAATCATCAAACCATTGCTCTCGCTGATGTCTGATTTCATCACTGTATAAGGTAGCCGATGACCAAATATGGGCCTTACTCGCATCTTTCTGAGCATGATGTAAAACTTTACCATCCCAACGAAACTCGCATAGCTTTATATTTTCATTGTCGTTATGAATAACTATCAAAGTAAAATTTTCTATTCCTTCAAATTCGTATTGTGCCAAAAAGTCATCCGTCGAATTAAACTTGAAAAAATCCAGAATCACCTGCCCTCTACTTTGTTTATAAGGAGGATTGTGCTGATGTTTTTCAAATGCTCCGTTTAATAAGCAAAGCGTAAAGTCATCAGAAGTGGCGAACCAAGTACCACCAGCTTGTGCATCTTTCGGGAAAAAAACCTGTTTGCCACTGATAACATACTTCCTAGGAGGTATCGCTTTGGGGCGTGCAAGGGCTTCGTCTCGATTATTGGTCAAGAAAAAACCATTTTTATTAGGCAAATAAGTAAGTACACACATTTTTAATAAATGAGTTGGTATTGATTTACATGAAATTTTAATCTGTTTTAGGCTTCAGCCATTTTGCGATGTTTAATGGTAGAATGAGCCACACCAAAGTCAGAGGAAATGTGAATAGTTGGATACACTTCATTCAACCCAATTTTGATAATCGCCAGATGATGAATAGTATGTTCTATCAGGTAAGTAAGTTCGCGAAAAAAGCTACTTGAAATATCCATTGTCTGTTCTAAACCGAATGCAGATTGAAGGGTTAATGTTCTATCGTGCTGGTAAAAATCCAAGCGATTGGCTACATTCTCTAATACTTCCAAAGCAAAACCCTTATCCCTTTCTATGCGTAAATCTCGTTCACGGGCATCATAGTTTACCATTCCTGTTTCGTACCCTTTTAAAAGACATAAGTAAAATTCAGTAATATGCCTTACGTGTTGTCCAACTGAATGATAATGCAAGGGGGCAAGATTATCTTTATACACTTCGTTTTCTAAACTCTCCATCAAATCAGCAAGCTGTTTGATAATCTCAATGTTAATTTTTTGGAGCATCTTTTTATAGTTTTATGTGAATTGAAAGCAATAATTTGTAAACATTTTCTAGTTACTGAACTACGGCATTGACTAAGATTGTAAATGTCACATCCTCACTCATACCAAGCGTTCCTCCCCCTACGGCCCACTCTCTCCTGTTAATGGTGGTACTTCCTAAAAAGGTAGCATTGTTCCCTTCCTGTTTGAATGTAAATGGTATTTTGACATTTTTGGTAGTTTCTTTAATCGTCAAATCAAAATATCCGACAAAGTCATTGCCGAATTTTTCAATCTTTGTAGATTTCATTTTAATAGATGGATATTTAGCGACATTAAAAAAATCTTCCTTTTCCTTCAAATGTCTGTTGCGGATATTATTGTCGGTATCCAACGTAGACGCCTCTACAGAAGCCACCAAACTTGCATTATTTAAATCATTTGCATCGAATTTCAACACTCCTGAAAAGCCTCTGAATTTACCATTGATGGTAGAGCCTAACATTTTTATTTTAAATGTAACCCCTGCGGTTACGGGTTTCCATTGTTGTGCAAAGGTGCTGATATTTACGAAGAGCAAACAGATTAAGATTTTTTTCATAACTTCTAAAATTTATAGGAAATTGCCACCATTGGCAAAAGGCTTTTATAGCGCCATCGGTCGTTTTGTTGGTTGGCTACAGATACTTTTTTATCGGAAGTATATTCGACAAAAAAGAAACTCAAACCACCCCGTATACCTATTGTATTATTTACCCAATAGCGCAGAAATAATTCTGAGTTTAAACTACCTTTGTCTGAATCGCTTACTAATAATAGATTAAAATTAGTTGGTTTAGCCTCTGAAACGACAGTACCATCATTGAACTTTCGCTTTGAAGCCTTGGCAATTAAATCGCCTGACTGCTTAGTACCAAAACTAAAGCCAATAGCATCTATATTGATACCAACTTCTAATTTTTGAGTAAGGGCGTATTGTAAATTAATAGTAAGATTTAATGCGTTAGCTTGTACTTTTTTTATACTAAAGGTATCAATATTTGCTACAATATCATCTGATACTAATGCTGCAAAATTGGATGTACCCGAGGTTAGGCTTGCGGGAGCTGTTCGTAACTGAATATCATTCGCAAAAAAAGACGTTAATCGTACTCCATATCCTATTTTGAAACGATAAGATTTGCCGATACCAAACATTTGAGTATATGATAGTGCCGGAGAAAATCCTGTTCCTGTAGCTAAAGCCAAATCGGCCGTTTTATAAGACGTATCATAGCCTTGAGCAAAACCTTTGATACAGACAAGACTCAACGATAAACATACAAATATTTTTTTCATTATGCTTGAATTTAATTATTTCATTTAAAAATTTCACTATAACAACTTGGCACTTCCAAACAATACACTAAATTGCCGACACCAAACCAATACGTATTTCTGTTTATCAAGCTTAGCCTCCTGTGGAACATCCAATACAAACGTACCTGTTTTATCAAGTTTTACTACGGTTACGAAATTGGTTGAACGAGTATCCTCAGCTAGATAAATGTATAGGTCTGGTCCTTGTTCAGTTTTAAAGTTTTCAAAGGATAAATATTTCTTGTCAGCGTTATTGCTATCGCTAATTATCTTAACTGTCCCTGAAACTGCATGCGCACCATTTGAAAACATCCCTGTAGCTAATTCTTTCCCTTCTTTTATTTCAGGAGGCTGTACATTATTTACTGGAATGAGTTCAATATTTTTGACACATGAACTTAGTAAAGCAATACTTGAGAAAATGATGAGAAGCGATTTCATTGTTTTATGATGTTGATTACATCACAAATTTGGAAATATCCAAACAATCGCATTGTCGGCTAGGTGACCTAAAGTAAAAATGAGCGTCTATTTCAATAAATGATTACTTAACCGAGAGGAATTGAATTTAATTGAAGCAAAAAAATATGGTAAAACTATGAGCCAAATTTAATTCTTGATGCAAATTTTGCTTTTTTCATTATAAATTTGGTAGAAAGAGCAAAGTAAAGAGGATAAAATTAAGTATTTTTAATGATTACTTCTTAAATTCACAGCATAAATACCTTAAAATTGAAGCTGCACAAAATCCCCAATTCCAATTCATGGCGAAATTATTAATTATTGACGATGAAAAAGCGATTCGAGGTGCTCTGCGAGACATACTAGAGTATGAAGGCTATAATATTGACGAAGCAAACGACGGTGAACAAGGACTAGAGATGTTCAAGCAAAACGACTATGATGTGGTGCTTTGCGATATTCGTATGCCTAAAATCGATGGTCTAGAGCTACTTCAAAAAGCAACAGAATTGGGACGTTCCACACAATTCATCATGATTTCGGCTTTTGGAAATGTAGAAACTGCAGTAGAAGCCACTAAACGTGGAGCCTTCGATTTTATATCTAAACCGCCTGATCTGAATCGTCTTTTAGTAACTGTAAGAAATGCAGTAGAGCGCGGTAAAATGATCATAGAAACAAAAGTTTTGAAGAAAAAAGTTTACCGATTGAATGAAATTGTTGGAGAATCTGTCGCTATTCAAAAAGTAAAAGATATTGCAGACCGTGTGGGGCCGACTGAGGCGCGTGTATTAATTACTGGGCCTAACGGGGCGGGTAAGGAAATGGTTGCGAAGCGTCTGCATGAAAAAAGTAATAGAGTAGGAATGCCTTTGATTGAAGTAAACTGTGCTGCCATTCCTGCTGAATTAATAGAATCAGAATTGTTCGGTCATGAAAAAGGCTCTTTTACTTCTGCCGTTAAACAAAGAATTGGCAAGTTTGAACAAGCAGATGGCGGAACACTATTCTTAGATGAAATTGGTGATATGTCGCTTTCGGCACAATCAAAAGTGCTGAGGGCTTTACAAGAACATAAAATTACGCGAGTAGGTGGTGATAAGGAAATCAAAATCAATGTGCGTGTTTTTGCAGCGACCAATAAGAATTTACAAGTAGAAATTGCAGAAGGACGTTTCCGTGAAGATTTGTATCACCGTTTAAGTGTGATTCCGATATATGTACCCCCACTTAAACAACGCCCAGATGATATTCCTTTGTTAGTAGATAAATTTCTTAATGATGTGGCCGATGAATACGGACAACCAACTAAGCAAATTGAAAAAGAAGCCATGGAGTATTTACAAACTTTACCTTGGACAGGGAATGTTCGGGAATTAAGAAACGTTGTAGAAAGATTAGTCATTATGTGTAATGAATTAATTACAGTGGAGGACGTTAAAATATTTGCTACGCCTGTGATTTAGTTTAAGGCTTTGGCTATTAAAAAGGGCAAATTCATTTTGAATGAATTTGCCCTTTTTAATTACACTACTTGTAAAGTCGTGCTACTGTTTAGTTGGTTTTGTCTCTTTCAACTTCTTCTCCACCTTATCAAGCACTTCGGTTTTCCAGTTTTTATCTGTTTTAGCTGTTTCTTCTTTTTTCTCGGTATTGACTGAAAAGCCTGTTCGGTTTACGATTTTCCACTCGCCTTTTATCAATTCCATTATCCTCAGCTCTTTGGTTGCTACCTTTTTACCGTCTGTGATTTTTGTTTGGTCGAAACTAAGCCATACATAGGTTGGATTTACTTTTCTAAAATTAAAATTCTCTCTGGTATAACTTGCCTTAGTCACTTTAGGGTTCTGACCGAAATAAGTAATAACAAACTTGCTGATATTATCCCAATTTTCTTGTTGTGCTGTTAATTCTTTATCTACCACAGCCCAATAGGTTTGTGCTGTTTGTCGAAAACAAAGGCTCCATTTTTCAAAATTCCTTGCATTAAAATAGTTAGCCTCATCGGCTATCACTTGCTTTATTTGTCCTTGTTCTTCGGGACTAGTAATATTTTGTGCAAAAGTATTATGCAGGCAAAGTAGACAGGCTACTAGTAGTAAAAAACGAAGGTTCATGGTGATGCGAATGATTAAAAGGTATAATAAATTCTTTATTCCTAGCGAGTGACTTAAGTCACTCGCTAGGAATAATTATTAGGTCACCGACAGCCAAAAGCCGAAGACCGATAGCCCATAGCCCTTATAAATTCTTCTCAATAAAATTAGTCATCATTGTATAAAGGTGGAAACGAGTGTTACCTCCATAAATACCATGATTCTTGTTTGGATAATAAAACGATTGAAACTGTTTATTAGTCTTAATCAACGCTTCTTCTAGGGCTATTGAATTCTGAAAATGTACGTTATCATCTCCCGTTCCATGTACTAATAGAAAATTCCCTTTTAAGTTTTTAGCATAGGTAACAGGCGAGTTTTCATCATAGCCCTTTGCATTTTCCTGAGGAGTTCTTAAGAATCTTTCAGTATAAATACTATCATAAAAACGCCAGTTCGTAACTGGAGCAACAGCAATGGCTGCTTTGAAATAATCAGCACCTTGGAACAAACAATTTGATGACATATATCCACCATAACTCCATCCCTGAATCCCGATTCTAGTTTTATCTACATAAGGCAAACTTCCCCAATATTTTGCAGCTTCTATTTGGTCTTTTACTTCTAGCTTTCCTAAATTCAGGTAAGTACATTTCTTAAAATCTGCTCCTTTTCCACCAGTTCCACGGTTATCTACACAAGCAACGATGTATCCTTTCTGAGCTAAATGCTGATACCAAAATGAATTAAAACTATCAAACTGATTTAATACCTGCTGACTTCCCGGTCCACCATATAGAAACATAAATACTGGATATTTTTTCTTAGGGTCAAAATTAGTAGGCTTAATCATCCATGCGTTCAACTCAATGTTTTCAGATGTTGTGATAGTCATAAACTCCTTTTTCGCTAAATCATAAGTTTCAAGGGTTTTTCTTAGTTCAGCATTGTCTTCTAACACTTTTACTAATTGTCCCGATGGGGCTTTGTGTAAACTTACCTTTACTGGAATATTCGCCGCCGAATGATTGAGGATGTAGTATTTAAAATCATTGCTGAAATTAGCACTATTCATACCCTTCTCTTGCGAAAGCTGTTTTTTGTTTTTCCCATCTAAAGAAATACTAAATAATTGGCGTTCGGTATTAGATAATTCGGTAGACGTAAAGTAAAGTGTTTTTGTTTTTTCATCAATCCCATAAAAATCATCTACTTCCCATTTACCAGTGGTGATTTGCTGTATCAATTTACCCGTAATATCATAATGATAAAGATGTTTGAAACCGTCTTTTTCCGAAGATGCAATGAATGATTTCCCGTCAGACAAATACGTTAAATCATCCGCAAAATGTTCAACATCTACATAGGTTCTACTTTCTTCTGTATGAATTACTTTAGTATTACCCGTTAAAGCATCAGCGTGAAGAATATCCAAATGGTTTTGTAAACGATTCAATTTTGTGATAGACAACACATTAGCATCCTGTGTCCATCGAATCCTTGGCACATAAATATCAGTATCGTAACCAATATCCATTTTAGTGCTTTTTACTTCATTCAGGTGATACACCGAAATAGCTACTTTAGAATTTGCTTCTCCTGCTTTTGGGTACTTATAACGGTAATCTGTAGGATATAATTTACCCCACATTTGCAAATTATATTCTGGTACATTGCTCTCATCAAAAGTATAATAGGCTATTTTCTTGCTATCGGGTGACCATTGAAAGGCACGAGCAAAAGAGAATTCTTCTTCATAAACCCAGTCGCAAGCACCATTGATAATATGATTCCATTTTCCATCATTCGTAATTTTCTGCTCTGTCATAGTACTTAAATCTACGATAAATAAGTTGTTTTGACGCACAAAAGCTACTTTAGAACCGTCAGGAGAAAAAGTAGCAAACATTTGTTTCCCTCCGCTAGAAAGTTGAACAAGTTTCTTTGTTTTCAAATCATATACAAAATTTTCTTCTTTAGAACTACGACGATAGATAGGCTCTGATTCTGTACTTATCAATAATTTTTGTTCATCTGCAGAAAGTGCATAGTCATCTATTACTATTTTTTTTCCTAGATTTTCTACACTTACTGCTTCATTAAAGATGGTCTCTACTGCCGCACCATCTGTCACTTGATATTTGATAACTTTGCCATTATCAAGGGCAGTATAAAATGCACCATCTTTCATCCAATTGACATTTTCTACTTGTTTTTGGTTGAAAGTATATTTAGTCCAAATATCTTCTAAGCTAACTTTCTTTTTTTGTGCAAATACTGGTGTATTCACAGCGTAAATAATGATGAAGGCAATATAAAGCAGTTTTTTCACGAATATTATGGGGCTTGATTATTGATTGGTTGATTTCTGGAAAGTTTTTCATTCAAACTAGAAAACCTTTCTATGTTATTGTCAAAGATAAAAAAAATAGAGGAAAAGGCTGTTAGAAAGCTTGATTAAGCTAAAACAAACATGAGTCATCCCGAATTTTGGGCAAAATTTGTCCACAAGATATTGTGAATGGCTATTCTTATTCTGT
>NZ_JBWKYN010000214.1:0-9158 GCF_059423785.1 Arcicella sp. GW458-12-2-14-TSB2
ATTTTAACGATATGATTGTTACTTTATTTCATGTAGAAAACGGCTGAATGCAATTCAGCCCTACTTTTTGTTTCCCGACCAGTCACATTCTAAAAAACAATGTGGACTGGTCATAGGAGACCAGCCACGAAGATAAAATATATAATCACTAACTCACCATTCACTCAATCACAACTAAAAACTCACAACTAAACTTGCCACTTTAAATAAGTAGCCGAACGCCAAAGCCATTCCATTGGTCCATATTTAAACTTACTCAGCCACCATTTACTGAACACTATCTGAAGGCTAAAAATTACAATGCCTATTACATAGCACCAAGCAGGACTAATCTCGCCAGCCAACCCAAAACCTATTCCATAAAACAACAAGATACCAATAGCACTTTGTAGCAAATAATTGGTCAAGGCCATCTTGCCGATAGCAGCAAAATTGAGCATTACTTTTTCCATATAGTTTTTACTGAACCAAAGCGATAGTCCTGCAATGTAAAAAATCGTCATGAGTAATGAGTGGAGCGAAAACAAGAAATTGCCAACCATCCCAAACCATTTTGGCATTTTGTCCCAAAGCTGGGCTATATCTATCGTTAAAAAGAAAGCAATAATAAAGACGTTCACCCCGATAGACCACCACATGATTTTTTTAATCAACCGTTGATGGTCTGACAAATGTTCGAAAATCTTACGTTTTCCCACCCAAAGTCCTAATAGAAAAAAGCCGAAAGTCACAAAGATTCGTCCTGATTCCCATTGAAATCGAGCTTTGAAGGCAAAATCTTTAAAATTCTGAACGATTACTTCGGCATACGTACCTTTCTTTAGGGTATAATAACTTTTGGCTGTTTCTTTTTCAGATTTAGCCTGTTCAGCCTTTTGTTCTTTCTCTGATTTTGGTTTTTCTGGTGGTTGGTTATAGGCAATCACTTCATGGATAAAACTCGGCACATTCAGCGTAAAAAACAGGATGGCTACTAACAGCACCTTTTCACTAGCGTTTCTGAACAGTATCATAAAAAAACCAAGGAAGGCGTAAATCCCTAGAATGTCTCCTCGCCAGTGAATGTGATGAATAAACCCAATGATAAACAAAATAATGAGCCTCCACATAAATCTGGGCAAAAACCGTTGGTCGTCTTCTTTGCGTTGTAACAATTGTAATGCAAAACTCACCCCAAAAAAGAACGAGAAAAAAGTATAGAACTTTCCAGAAATAAAAATAGCATCAATATAATTGACGATTGTGCTGGCTGTATCCGTCTGGTATTTTTGCCAAACTTCACTTGGCATGCTCCCCGCAATAAACCAGCCGCCTATATGGGCCAAGATAATACCTAATAAAGCGAAGCCTCTCAGGGCATCTACAAGCAGAATTCTTTTTTTCATAGTATAATTTTCGGTTGTTAGATAGTATTTTTCTCAGACCATAAGATGATAATATAATGAAAAAGGTTGCAACAATAAGACTTTTTTAGGATTTTTTTGAATTTAAGGACTTTGGGGCTTTAGGACTTTGGGACTTGAAGACTTGAAGACTTGAAGACTTTAGGACTTTAGGACTGAAAGACATAAGACGCTGTTTCCTTGGCTGGTCGGGAGACCAGCCAAGGAGGTAGGGCATATAATATATAATCACTAAATCACCATTCACTAACTCACTAAATCACCATTCACAACCCTACTGCCACTTAAAATAAGTACCTGAACGCCAAAGCCATTCGGCGGGACCGTATTTGAACCTACTCAGCCAAAGTCGGCTACAGACAATTTGTATTAGAAAAATCCCGATACCAATGACATAGCACCAAGCTGGACTACATTCGCCTGCCAAGCCAAAGCCTATACCGTAAAATAATAATATGCCAAAGGTACTTTGTAGCAGATAATTAGTAAGAGACGTTTTACCAATGGCAGATAGGTTGACTAAGACGATATCCATATATTTTTTTTGTAGCCATAACGAGCATGCCGTTATATAAAAAATAGTCATAGATAATGCCTGATACGAAAACATGAATTTCTCTACAATAACAAACCAACTAGGCATCTTATACACTACTTCTGGAGCATTTATGATGGCAATGATACTGAGCAAAAATAAATTGAAGGTGATAGAACCCCACATGATATTCCTTATCATACTTTTATTTTCTTTTAAATACTCGAAAATCTTTTTCTTACCAACCCAAAAACCTAATAAGAAAAACCCAAATGTGATAAATATCCTACCTGAATATATTTGATAATAAGCGGTAAGTTTAAGACTTTTAAAATTCTGAATGATTACTTCAGTATAGGTTCCTTTTTTCAAAGTATTGTAGCTTTGGGTGAGGTCATCCGAGTTATGGCTTTTTACTTTTTGTTTTAATTCAACCATAGATTTTACGGGTGTACGGTTAAATATCACGATTTCCCTCAATAATACAGGCACATTCAAGATAAAAAACAAAATGGCAATCCATAAAACTTTGTCAGAAGCATTTCTGAACAAAATCATAAAAAAACCGAGTATGGCATAAATCGTCAGGATGTCTCCTTTCCAATGGATATGATGCACAAAACCAATACAAAGCAAAATAGCCAAACGCCACATAAATCTGGGAATAAAGTAAACGTCGGAGTCTTTTTTATGCACGAATTGTAAGGCAAAGCCTACCCCAAAAAGGAAGGAGAAAATGGCGTAAAATTTACGAGCAATAAAAAAGGTATCGAAATAAAAAACGATGTTACTAGCAAAATCTGACTGGTATTTTTCTAAAACTTCCGTCGACAACGTGCCTCCATAAAACCAGCCACTAATGTGCGTAAGGATAATCCCCAACAGAGCGAATCCTCTGAGGGCATCCATCAATAAAATTCTTTGTTTCATTCTCTCTTTGTTGTGTGTGTTAGCAAATATTAAAAGTATAGCATTTTGTAATTCAATATATTAAGCATAGCGTAATTGCTGCATACATTATCTAGTTGGCATAGTTATGCTGTTCGGGATGTTAAAACACACAGAAATACAGCGTTTTAAATCCTAAAACGAGCAATTATTAAATGAATTGAGAAGAATGTCTAAACCTAAACAGAGGAATGATTAAAACCGAAAACTATGTAGGTAGTCGTTCAGCATTAACCTAATACCAACAGCAAGTTATTCAGTATAATTTAAAAGCACACACAAAGTTTAAACAAAGTTTTTAATAGTTATGTAATGGTTATTGAGTACCCAAAAATCTATTTTTAAAAATAGGTCACTTAACACTTTTTTCAGCACGGTAAGCCTTTTTTTCTTTCAGAAAACCATATTCGCAACTAACTCTTTTTTATATACGTTTTGAAAACATATATAAATCAATAGCCTGCAACTTTTTCTGAAACAGAAATAGCTACAGGCTACATATTGTGTATTAGTGAATATTATTATCTAGTTACTACTGATTTAGTAATATTTTTTTGTGATGAAACCCTCAGCGGTTGCCATTTTAAATAAGTTGCCGAACGCCAAAGCCATTCCATAGGACCAAAATTGTATTTACTTAACCACCATTTGCTGTATATTACTTGGAAAACAAAAACAAGCATCGCTATCAAGTAGCACCACGCTGGGCTAATGTCGCCAGCCCAACCTAAACCAATACTATAGAAAAGTATAACGCCTATCAAACTTTGCATCAGATAATTGGTCATCGCCATTTTGCCAACTATTGCCAACGAATCCGCTACAAATTCCATTTGTTTTAAATTCAATAGATAAAATAAACCAGAGATATAGACAATCGTAGTTAAGATAGCTTTTAGTAACATCAAAAAATTATGGACAATCGTTATCATAACATTCCGTTGATCTGGGCTTTGGGCAAAATTCATAGTTTTCAATATCCAATAACATACGCCTACCATCAATATAGCTCCAAACATTATCTTGATAGCATAAGGTCTAAATGATAAAAGGTGTTTTAAATAGCCCCCTCTACCTATTAAAAAGCCAAACAACATCAAACCGAAGGTGACAAATACCCTACTGGTATTCCATTGATAGTCTAGTTTACTTTTCAGCCCATTTACATTCTGTAAGATTATTTCAGTATAGTTTCCATGCTTCAAGGTTTCAAAGCTCTTTAGATAATCATCATTGATATGTACATTACCAAGCATCGTATTGTTGCCCACTATGCTTTTTGTTTCATCTTCAAACAAAGGGGCAAGCTCATGAATAAAGCTTGGTAAAATTAGGGTTAAAAATAACCCAACTATGATTAAATACTTGTTACTGGCTTTACGGAACAAAATCAGGAACAAACCCAGAAAGGCATAAACGCCCAGTACATCGCCACTCCAATGAATATGATGAACAAAACCAATGATAAATAATACCACTAGTCGCCAAACAAACATTGGGATAAATTTTTTATCAGCTACCACTTTCTCTGATAACTGAATGCCAAAACTTACACCAAACAAAAACGAGAAGATAGTATAGAATTTTCCGACAATAAAAAAACTATTAAACATCCCCACGAACATACTGGCGGTGTTGTGGTTGTATTTTTGCATAACTGCTTCTGGAATAATACTCAGGACAAACCAAGTACGAGTATGCGTGAGTACCATTCCCAACAAGGCAAACCCCCTAAGCGTGTCAACAAACTGAATCCTTTTTTTGGCGGTATCTGATTTCATCAACTAAAAATTATTGTATATTTAAAAAGTGTTCAAGAACCATAGCTACTTTTTAAGGGCTTACTACAATTTTTTATAAAGGTATCTGTACTTCAAAATGTAGTAAATGACGGCTATTTTATTAAAAAATGACTTTTATCATATTTATTTTAAAAGAATATTATAGGTGAGTCTTTTTTAAAATAGTACCTAAACGCAACAAAATTGTAACTTTCTAATATACGCCAAATTTTCTTGTGCATATGTAAGAAAATACCCAATTTATTTTTGATTTTTGTATGATTTAATATGTTTTTGTTTCGTAGATTATAATTTCTTAATAATTATCAATAAGTTATGATTTCTATGAGACATTGACGATTCAATTAAGCAATTACCAGTAACCGACAACCAATCTCTGAAATATGGCTCAGCCTTACGTCCAAAAAATCAACAGTCTCTTGGTAGCCAATCGTGGTGAGATAGCTATCCGTATTATGCGTGCTGCCTCTGAACTAGGTATTCGCACCGTTGCCGTTTATACGTTCGAAGACCGTTATTCTCTTCACCGATACAAAGCCGACGAGGCTTATCAAATCGGGAAAGATGACGAACCATTAAAGCCTTATTTGGATATTGAGGGAATCATTCAGCTTTGTAAGGAAAAGAATGTAGACGCAATTCATCCGGGATATGGCTTTCTTTCTGAAAACGTTACGCTGGCACGTCGTTGCCGTGAAGAAGGTATCAAATTTATTGGGCCATCGCCAGAAGCCATGGATGCCCTTGGCGATAAAGTAGCCGCTAAAGTGGCTGCAAAGAAAGCGCAGGTGCCGATGATTGAAGATTCGAAGGAAGACTTAATCAATTATGATATCGCCCTTGCTGAAGCTCGTAAAATTGGGTTTCCAGTAATGGTAAAAGCAGCTGCTGGGGGTGGCGGACGAGGAATGCGTGTAGTACGTGAAGAAGAATCTTTAGAAAAAGCATTCAGCGAAGCGAAAAACGAAGCAAAAAATGCATTTGGCGACGATACTATCTTTATCGAAAAATTTATCGACCAACCAAAACACATTGAGGTGCAGTTGTTGGGCGACCAACACGGAAACCTTGTTCACCTTTACGAACGCGATTGTTCGGTTCAACGTCGTTTCCAAAAGGTAGTTGAAGTAGCCCCTTCTTTTGGTTTGAAAGAAGAGACCCGTCAGAAATTATACCAATATGCTTTATCTATCGGTAAAGCCGTAAATTATTATAATGCTGGTACTGTAGAATTCTTGGTAGACAAAGACGAAAACATCTTCTTTATCGAAGTTAACCCACGTATTCAGGTAGAGCATACTATTACAGAAGAAGTAACAGGTATTGATATCGTAAGAACGCAAATCTTGATTGCGCAAAACTATAAGCTTTCAGATAGCAATATCTTTATCTTGAAACAAGAAGATATTCCGCTGAACGGTTATGCTATTCAATGTCGTATCACTACGGAAGACCCAGCTAATGGTTTCAAACCAGACTTCGGGACGATTATTGCTTACCGTAATGCGGCAGGTTTTGGTATTCGTTTGGATGAAGGGTCGTCGTATCCAGGGGTAAAAATTTCACCTTACTTCGATTCGATGTTGGTGAAAGTATCTGCCCGTGGTAGAACCCTAAAAGGAGCGTCAGAACGTCTTTCTCGTGCTTTGACTGAATTCCGTATCCGTGGGGTAAAAACCAATATCCCATTCCTTAAGAACGTAATTACGCACCCTGTTTTCCAAAAAGGAAAATGCGTAGTACAGTTTATCGACTCGCATCCTGAATTATTTGATTTTAAGACTTCAAGAGACCGCTCTACGAAAGTATTGCGTTACCTTGGTGATGTAGTAGTAAATGGTAATCCAGATGTGAAGGTTAAAAACGAACGTACTTTCCGTACGCCAGTTGTCCCTGCGTTCAATCCTTTCTCTGAATACCCAGCAGGCAACAAACAATTGTTGGATTCGATGGGTGCTGACAAATTCAGCCAGTATATCAAAGAACAAAAACAGATTTTATATACCGATACTACTTTCAGAGACGGTCACCAATCGTTATTAGCGACCCGTGTACGTACCAAAGATATGGTAGCGGTGGCAGAAAGCTATGCTAAAAACTTCCCTCAATTATTTTCAATGGAAGTTTGGGGTGGAGCTACTTTCGATGTAGCGATGCGTTTCTTGAACGAATCTCCTTGGAAACGTCTTGAGGCATTCCGCGAAGCTATGCCGAATATGTTGTTGCAAATGCTTTTCCGTGGATCAAATGCCGTAGGATATTCTGCTTATCCAGATAACTTGATTGAGAAATTCGTAGAAAAATCTGCTGCTACAGGTATTGATGTCTTCCGTATTTTCGACTCACTGAACTGGGTAGAGGCCATGAAGGTATCTATCAAAGCCGTTCGCGAGCGTACTAATGCCATTGCCGAAGCATCTATCTGTTACACAGGCGATGTATTTACGAATCAAAAATATTCTTTACAGTATTACCTAGATATGGCTCGTCAGTTAGAAGACGAAGGTGCGCATATCTTGGCGATTAAAGACATGGCTGGTTTGTTAAGACCATACCAAGCACAGCTATTGGTAACTGAATTAAAGAAAGCCCTTTCGATTCCTGTACATTTACACACACACGATACTGCATCAATTCAGGCGGCTACTTATTTAAAAGCCATTGAAGCGGGTGTTGATATTGTTGACTGTTCTTTAGGTTCAATGTCGGGCTTAACGGCACAGCCGAACTTCAACTCTATCGTGGCGATGATGCAGGGCAACGAGCGTGAATGCCCAATCAATTTGCCTTTATTGAACCAGTATTCTAATTATTGGGAAGATATTCGTCAGCTATACTATCCGTTTGAGTCTGAATTAAAAGCAGGTACTGCGGAGGTTTATGACAATGAGATTCCGGGTGGACAGTACACCAACTTGCGTGGTCAAGCCATTGCGTTGGGCGTAGGCGATAAGTTTGAATTGATGAAGAGCAATTACATTGAAGCCAACAAATTGTTTGGTGATATTGTAAAAGTAACGCCTTCATCAAAAGTAGTGGGCGACATGGCTATCTTTATGACGGCTAATTCGTTAACTGCAGAGGACGTATATGCTAAAGGTGCAACGCTTTCTTTCCCTGAGTCTGTCAAAGATTTCTTCAAAGGTGGGTTAGGTCAGCCTTATTTAGGCTTTCCGAAACAATTACAGGAGATTATCTTAAAAGGCGAAGTACCATTGACTTCTCGTCCGAATGATACCATCCCTCCTATCGACTTCGGTAAGGATATGGAAGATTTCAAGGCTAAATTCCCCGAAAGCGAGCAAATAGAATTGGATTATCTTTCATACAAAATGTATCCGAAAGTATATGAAGACTACTATAAAGCACAGCAAATTTATGGTGAAGTATCGTTGATACCAACGCCTGCATTCTTGTATGGTTTAAAACCTGACGAAGAGATTTTGATTAACATCGATGAAGGGAAAACCATCATTGTAAAATACTTGTACCAATCTGAACCAGATGAATCTGGACTTCGTGCTGTTACTTTTGAATTGAACGGACAAGCTCGTAGAATTAAAGTATTAGATAAAAATATCAAGATTGAACGTCCGCAACACATCAAGGCTACTAGCAAGGGAGACATCGGTGCGCCATTGCAAGGACGTTTGAGCAGAATATTGGTAAAACCAGGCGACGAAGTAAAGAAAAATGCTCCGTTGTATGTTATCGAGGCCATGAAAATGGAATCTATCGTTTCGTCTCCTTTTGAAGGTATCGTTTCAAAAGTAGTATTGAACGAAGGAACTGTAGTAGAACAAGAGGATTTAGTATTGGCAGTTGAGGAAGCTACGCTACCTGAACCTGACAAAGAGGAATTCTTATTTGTATATGGCACCCTTAGAAAAGACTTCGGTAACGAATTGCACAAGCTAATCACGCGTAATTCTGAATTTATCGGCATGGCTACCTATCAAGGAAAAATGTATAATATCGGCGAGTATCCGGGTATTGTACCATCTGAAGATGAAAGTAGCAAAGTAGTGGGTGAATTATACAAACTATCGAATTCGATAAGATTAATCAGAATCTTGGATGAATACGAAGAGTTTTATCCAGAAAACATCGCTGAAAGTGTATTTGTAAGAAAATCGATTACAGTAAGTATTGATGGTAAAGATTATGAATCTTATTCATACCTGTACAATCGTCCGACGGATGGTTTAGCAGAAATTACTAGCGGTAATTTTTTAGCGTAATCGCTTCGTTGATAGTATATAACACAAATAGCTTCGGAGAAATCTGAGGCTATTTTTTTAGTTAGTTAATTAGCGAGTTAGTGATTGAGTGATTTTATATTTTACCTCTCAGGCAGTCGCTCGTATTTTACGAGTGAAGGCTATTTATAGGCTTCTAGCCTAAATATGTAATGCGAGATTTTGGAAACATATAAAATAATTAAAATTTCTATTAGGGTGTGACTTAAGT
>NZ_JBWKYN010000215.1:0-8993 GCF_059423785.1 Arcicella sp. GW458-12-2-14-TSB2
TTAACTAATTAAGCAAATGTATTTCTTCGATATTAAATTTACGTTAGAACTACCTATTCACAAAATAAACAATACAATAAATTGAAATATTACAATAATATTTTATAAAAATAAAAGGCATAGTAATTATCAATAATTACTATGCCTTAATAAATAATACGCTATAGGGAGTGATATTAATAAGCCATATCTTCGCCTTTAATCACATTATAGACTGTCATAAAGATAATTTTAAAGTCTAATCCCAATGTCCAATTTTCAATATACCAAATATCATATTTTACTCTTTGTTCCATTTGCTCAATAGTCTTTGTCTCTCCTCTGAAACCATTTACTTGTGCCCAACCTGTTATACCAGGTTTAATCCAGTGTCTAACTAAATAACTATCTACTTCATCCTTCGTACGTATATTATGTTCATGGGCATGTGGCCTAGGGCCTACAATTGACATATCACCTAATAATACGTTGATAAATTGAGGTAATTCATCCAAACTTGATGACCTTAAAAACTGACCTAATTTCGTAATTCTTGGGTCGTTCATCTTAGCTTGGTTAAATGCACCATTCTCAGTTACATCTTTACTCTCTGGTTTCATTGACCTAAACTTGAAGCACTTGAATTTTTTATTATTCTTTCCCCATCTATATTGTCTAAAAAATACTGGCCCCTTAGAGTCAAGTTTTATTAGGATGGCAATAATTGGGAACAGCCAAGAAAAAATAAAAAGGAATACGAGTAACGAGAATATAATATCAAACACTCTTTTTACTAATCTCCAATGATATTCTTGTAGTGGCTCACTCCTAAACGTAATCAATGGATAATTACCAAAAAATTTGAATTGTAATCTACTTGGATAATATGTAATATAGCTTGGTACAATTTTAGTCCTGATGGCTCTTCTTTCTGATACCATAAAAACTTCTTGCATTAAAGTATTACTAATTTCATCAGTAGTAATAATGATTTCGTCAATTTTATAATCTTCATTCATTGACAAGAATTTCCTTAGGTCTCCTAAATAAGTATTTCCACCAATATCATTTACTTCTTCTTCTTTGGCAATAATACCAATTACTCTAAAACCGTAATGAGGATTCTCTTGAATTTGCGTAATTAAATTGGCAGTAATTTCATTATAGCCAACAAATACAACATTTTTGATATTCCCTCCTTTTTGCCGATAATAAAATAGGATTTTTTTAATAATATAATTCTTGATAATTAATACAATCAACAAAATCACAATATAGGCAAAGATAAATCTTCTAGTATATTCATGACGATTCAGTATAAACAAAACTTGCCCTGCTATTACTGACTGTATTAATACGTTCTGAAAAATTAATAGTAGCTCTCCTATATATCTTTCAGTCCTAAAATCATCATAGGTATTTGAAATTTTAGTAGAAAAATACCAACCTACTACAAGTAATAATAATAGAATACTATCACTTTTTTCCAATTCAGGTTTTGTGATGAATGAAGAAAACACAAAAACACATATAATAGAGATAATATCAGACAACAACCTGAAATAGTTTACTTTACTTATACTTTGAGGCATAATAGTTTATATTTTTGGGGGATGTTAGTGAATTATGAACGTTAGCTTGTAATAATAAAATCACCATTAAAATACCACTTTTAAAACAATTAAATATTAGAATATTTATAAACCAATACCCTTTCATATACCGTTTAATAAATAGATGAATCTTTTAGGATAAATTTAACTCAAAAATTGTAATTTTGGGTATGATTAACATTTCATTTATTCTTTTACACATCTTAACCTCCTTACATTATGAGCAATGAATCAAAATACACACTTCAAATATGGGGAAGAATCACATTAATTATCCTTTTGGCAGCACTGACTTATTTTATTAATTTTTAAAGATTGATAAAAGTCCTTAGAAAAAAAGCCATCAATCATTCTTATATGATTGGTGGCTTTTTTATATTTATTCTCTATAAAGAAAAACTAACTTTTGCCTAAGTACGTTAGTTATATTTGTTAAAATATAAGCTCACCCTACATTTATTCCTCTAACAAGGAATCTAACTATTCAAAGTATTTACTTTTATTCATTACTAAGTAAGTAGCTCAGAAGCTACTTTACTTAATAATTGCTCATTTCTTCCTTACTTAAGCGCAATTGTTTTTCTATACGCTAATTAATTTTGCTCTGTGCTTAGAGCATTATTTTTTCAGCAGAAATTTTTACATGGAATCTGCATTGATAACAATCTTGTATCTATAGTATTATCAATTACTTTAGCGATTCCACTATTAATACAGTAAAATTTAAGACTTCATATAGACAAAGAAGTCTTAAATTCTGCCTAATTATTTTGTAAATAACTTAATATCCGACTGCATCATATCTTTTACTAAAGCTGGTAAATCATATTTAGGCTCCCATCCTAATTTAGTTTTTGATTTAGTTGGATCCCCAATTAGTAATTCAACTTCAGTTGGTCTGAAATAACGAGCATCAACATTTACAACTACTTTTCCTATTTCAACTTGATACAATGGGTTTGAACAAGAAACAATTGTACCGATTTCGTCTACTCCTTCTCCAGAGAACTCTACTTCGATACCTAATTCAGCAAATGCCATTCTAACAAACTCTCTAACTCTTGTTGTGATACCAGTAGCAATTACATAATCTTCAGGAACATCTTGTTGTAAGATTAACCACATTGCTTCTACATAATCTTTCGCATGTCCCCAGTCACGTTGAGCATCCAAGTTTCCAAGATACAATTTATCTTGTTGTCCTAATGCTATTTGAGAAACCGCTCTAGTAATTTTTCTAGTAACGAATGTTTCCCCTCTTAACGGAGATTCGTGGTTAAATAAGATACCATTCACCGCAAACATATTGTAGGCTTCACGATAGTTTACTGTAATCCAAAAACCATACATCTTAGCAACAGCGTAAGGAGAACGTGGATAGAAAGGAGTAGTTTCTGATTGAGGTACTTCTTGAACTAAACCATAAAGCTCTGAAGTAGAAGCTTGATAAATTTTAGTTTTTTCTACTAATCCAAGTAAACGAACGGCTTCAAGAATTCTTAATGTACCGATGCCATCTACCTGAGCAGTGTATTCTGGTTCATCAAAACTAACTTTTACGTGCGACATTGCACCTAAATTGTATATTTCGTCTGGCTGTACTTCTTGAATAATTCTGATAATGTTCGTTGAATCTGACAAATCTCCATAGTGCATGATGAATTTAACACCATCTTCGTGTAAATCTTCATACAAATGATCGATACGTGCAGTATTGATCAATGAACTACGACGTTTGATACCGTGTACTTCATATCCTTTTGATAATAGTAGTTCTGCCAAATAGGCTCCATCTTGTCCAGTTATACCAGTAATAAGGGCTTTTTTCATAATCGTTGTGTTAATGCTACTGATAAATTTATCAGTGTTAGTAATAAATAAAATTTAAAGTATTTTTAAGATATATGTTGAGTGTTGTTGCATCTTATCAACAACCATAATTTATACAATCTATAATCTTAGTTTTGCATGGTTTTCCAAGAAATCCTGATAGGCTAAACCGATTCCCTCTTTCAATTCTATGGTATGTCTCCAGCCTTTACCATTCAATTTAGATACATCCATCAATTTTCTTGGTGTACCATCTGGTTTAGAGCTATCCCAAACGATTTCACCTTCAAAGCCTACGATGTCTTTTACGGTATTAGCCAACTCTTTAATAGTAACATCTATTCCTGTACCCACATTGATTAACTCTGGCTCAGAATAATTCTCCATTAAATATACACAGGCTGCTGCTAAATCATCAGCATATAAAAACTCTCTCATAGGAGACCCAGAACCCCATAAAATTACTTGCTCAACACCGTTTTCCTTTGCTTCATAAAACTTACGAATCATGGCAGGCAACACGTGAGAGTTTTGTAAATCATAGTTATCATTCGGACCATACAAATTAGTAGGCATTACTGAAATAAAATCACATCCGTATTGAGCACGATAAGCTTCGCACATTTTAATACCAGCAATTTTAGCAATGGCATAAGGCTCATTGGTTTGTTCCAAAAGGCCAGTAAGTAGGTATTCTTCTTTAAGCGGCTGAGGGGCTAGTTTAGGATAAATACATGAAGATCCTAAGAACATTAGCTTCGTTACTTTGTTAACAAAGGCACTATGAATGATATTATTTTGAATCGCTAAGTTTTCATACAAGAAATCTGCACGATAAGTATTATTGGCAACTATACCTCCTACTTTAGCAGCCGCTAAAAAAACATAATCAGGTTTTTCTACTTCAAAAAATTCTGCTACTTTTTGTTGGTCTCTCAGGTCTAACTCTTTAGACGTTTTCAATACAAAATTTTCATAACCTTCATTTTGTAATTTTCTTAGAATAGCAGAACCCACCATTCCTCGATGACCTGCTATATATATTTTGGAGTGTTTTTCCATTTATTGAATACCAATATGTTGTTTAAAATTATATAGTACGTAATTTTTCCTTAATAAGGAGAGAGATAAAAAGGGAGTTAGTCACAAAATACCTTTTAAAAAGTCTTTTCGGGTCTTGTGATAAACGATGTAACCATTCAAGGCTATAGTCTTGCATCCATTTAGGCGCTCTTGGTTGTATGCCTGCAAACACAGGGAATGCTCCTCCTACTCCTACCATGACACCTTGTATTTTACCTTTCATGCTATACATCCACCTTTCTTGCTTAGGACAACCAAGAGCTACCAAAATAAGTCCTGCGCCACTATCATTGATGGTATTAATATCATTTGTTATTTCTGCCTCTGACAATACTCTGAATGGTGGGGAAATCGCTCCAACAATTGCTAAATTAGGATATTTTTCTTTGGCTACTTTTTGTATTTTATCAAGCACTTCATCTGTTGAACCATACAAAAATACTTTAATATTATTCAATTCTGCTTCTTTCAAAAGAGATGGAGTTAAATCCATTCCTGCTACTCTCTCCTGGTCTATTCCATTAATCAATTTTAAGCCTACACACAAAGGCTTACCGTCCGCAGTAACAATGTCTGCTGAATTAACGATATTTGCAAACTCCTTAGAATTATATGCTTCAATACACATGTGAACATTGGCTACACATACGTAAGAAGAGTATCTTTTTTTAGCCAAAGAGATGATATCAGCAACAATCTGCTGATAGCTACCTAAGGATATATTAATGCTAATAAGTTTTTGTTGAGCCATAACTCTTTTCCGATTTACTTAGGTTTTATTAGGGTTGATGAGCACTATTTCATAGAATAGTTATTAGTTAAAAATTCATCATTTTCCCTCATATAACCGATCTAGTTTTTGAATATATACTTCAGGGTTATAATTAGTAAAAATATTTTTTTGCGCTTCTTGAGACATATTCCCGAGCTGGCTACGGTCATTTGCTAAACTCTTTATAGCCTGCATAATTTCTTCCGGAGATTCTTTAGCTACCACAAAGCCTGATTTTTTATCATCAACTGTAAACTTCATTGAACCATCATCTGTCACAATAGGAACTAGTCCAAAAGACATTGCTTCTAATAATGCCATTGGTAGGCCTTCGCCAAACAAAGAAGGAAGGATAAACACATCGCATTTTTTTAGGAGGTCTATCTTGCCCGCACCTTTCACTACACCATTATAAATAAATTTATCCCCTAAAATCTTAGTCATTTCACCAATAAATATATCAGCCTCAGGTCCTTTTCCTGCACAACTAAATTCAACAGCAATCCCTTCATTCTTTAGTAGTTTAAAGGCATCTACAATTTGCTCTATTCCTTTACTTATGGTTATTCTTCCCATAAACAATACCCTTAAAGGACTGTTATTATTGATGATTTTTTGAAAACTTTGAGCTTCCCCTAAATCTACACAATTGGGCAGAACAAATACATTTTTAGCCTTAAACTTTGCTTCAACAACCTGTTTTTCTAATTCACTCAGCACAATCTTACTCTCGTTTCCATTTAACACGTATTCTAAATAACGTTTAATCCATTGTGGAGGATTTTCTTTCATTAAAAATTCACCTCCATGTAAATGTATTATCAGTTTAACGTTAAATAATCTAGTAACAAAAATAAAAGGAGTATCACGAATAATCGAGGGTTTGCTTAGGGCATAATTAAAATGAACAATGTTTGCTTTACCCGTAAGTAGTTGTATAAAAAGTGTAACTAAAGCTTTTAGAATACGTAAGCCCCACCCTAAGCCTCTTGTTTCATTATCGCGTTTACCAAGTTCTAAATGAAAGTATTTGTAGGCCTTGTTGTTATCAATAATAAATTTAGCGACAGAAGAAACGCCACTAACATTTAAATTGGGATCTAAGCTTGGAGCTGTAATGATAACACTCATAGTGAATTTACTAATTTATAAAATGATAAATTTGAGATAATAGATAAAGTTATTTTTATTAGCTTTTAAAGAACCGCGTATAGGCATCTACCATACCTTTTTCGCTAAATCTTGATTGAATATAGCTTCTTATATCGATAGGATTGTAGGATGTATTCATCATTTGCTCCCAAACCTTTGCAATACTTTCATAATCTGGCGAACACAATAGCCCATTTTTCCCAGATACAATCATTTCATTGGCACCTCCGATATCTGTTAATGCACAAGGTAAACCTGTCGACATTGCTTCTAAGGCAGCTATTGAGAACGTCTCGATACTGTAAGATGTTAATGAAAAGAAGTCGGCACACCAATAAAAAGGACGAACATCTCTTTGAATTCCTGCAAGTCTAACATAAGGTTGAAGTTTCAACTCATCTATGGTATCCTCAATAAGTTTTCTACATTGCCCATCGCCTACTAACAAAAGGTAAAGTTTCTCTGCATTCTCTTTGGTATTAATGACATGTAATGCTTTTAAAGCCGCTACATGATTTTTTTCGGGTCTGAAAGCAGCAGTTTGTACAACAACTTTTGCATCTAAAGGTATGTCATATTTTAATCTTGTTTCTTCTCTTATTGTTTGAGAAGGACAGTTAGTCCAAAAATCAACATCTACCCCATTATGGATGGTTGTAAATATTTTACTCGGCACTCCAAATCTATCTATTGTGTACTCACGTTGATTTTCTGAAACAGGAATAACATGAGTATACTTATCAATCATTTTAAAATACATTCTGGCCAATCTATCATCTTTCTTGGTATGATATACAGTAGAATGGTAAGAAATCAATTTTCTAAAAGTTGAACCTATCAAAAAGCTAGCTAATTGAAGGAAGAAAAAAGGGAATAAACCTAAGCAAAATACGATATCAGGTTTTATTTCTTTTAATAAGCTTCTAAGTTCAAAGATAGGTGAAACATCAAATTTTGATTTACGCGAATATACCTTAACAGGAATACCACTTTCTACTTGATTAAGTAACGGATTATTATCGCTCAAAACAGCCAAAACAATATCAAATTGTTCTTTATCCAAGCGATTCATTAACGATACCAAAAACTTCTCTGCCCCACCAACTACAAGCCCTGGCGCTAAAAAAAGTATTTTTTTCTTCATCTGAATTTAATTAATATCTTAAAATGATTCTCAACTATAGAGCGTATGCATTACTTTTAAATTAGACGCTGCATAATTTGTCCACAAAGTATCGTCAAGTGATTGATTTAAATGATTAAAATCTTTCAACCCTTTATTGATACTTTCTAATAGTTTTTCAGGGCTCATATCATCTGAGACAATACCATTTTTCCCTTCATCAACGTATTCTGGCAATGCACCTACAGGAGTTACTACTACTGGGCATCCTAAAGCATGGGCTGTCATTACTACGCCACTTTGTGTGGCATCTAAATAAGGACAAACTACTAATACGGAACGTTGAACAATATCAACAAACTCTTCATTACTTAAATGCTTTTCTCTTACCACCAGATTAGGCATATTATCAGGTATTTCCTTTGACAAATCAAATCCAACTATTTGCTTGCCTGCTATCATAAATTTCAGTGAATCATCCTTAATATTTTTGATAGCATCAATAAACAAGTTGATACCCTTATATGGTGAAATTCTACCGATAAATGTGATGTATTCTTTTTTGATTTCCGAATCTTTTTTGATAAAATTTTGATAAACGCTACAAGGCAAAAACTTGATTGTATAAACTTTCTTTCCTACTAATATTCCTTTCAAAATATTGGTACTGTATTCTGACAAACACAAGTACTTTGAAGTCAGTTTATAGAGTATCTTAGAAAAAATAACTTTTTTAATATCTTTTTCACCAGTATGTGGTTTAGGGTCATGGACATCCAATATTAAACTATTCTTTTTCAATAGGAAAAAAGGAAGCATCCCTATTTGTCTCATTGAAAAATCATCCAAATGAACAAAATCTGCATGTAATTTATATAAGCCTGCTATTGATTTGGTGGCTCGCAACACTGAGTCTACATCTAAACTTTTAGGAGAACTAAAATTGAGAAATTGACATGATTTACAATTTTTCAAGTATGTTGAAATATATTCTATATTCCATTTCTTTACAACTGATTCTACAGGAATAACAAGAGGATATTCTGTCAAATCAGCATCAATATTAAATATATTCGCTTTCAGCGCATGAGGCGTTATTTCAATATATACATGAAAATCAAAATCTTTACTGGCTACTTGAATATATTCTAAGGCTGAATCTAAATAGTAAACCTGTGTGTAATAGATAATTTTTTTCTTCATAAAAGTTATAATATATTATATATAAAAGCTACTATTCATCAGGCTATCAACCTAATATCTCAGGCATTTAATTAGGCTAATAAATTTCATCTAAAAAAGACAAATACTTAAAATATTTCTTGATTACAAGAATCTCTTAGAACCTTATATAAAATCTAACTTTGTTATTTATACTATAACTCAGCTATTTTATTATTTATAAAATCAGTATTATGTATTTATATTACCTATATAAATT
>NZ_JBWKYN010000216.1:0-8984 GCF_059423785.1 Arcicella sp. GW458-12-2-14-TSB2
TCCTGAAAATCATTTCCAACATCATCTTTAAACCTTAATTTCTGTGAAAATATCTTTTTGGCAACGGTAGTTTTTAATACCTTCAATTCCTCAATTATTTTGTTTTGAGTTGTTATTCTCTCATCTATCAGCGACAGAAATGATGCTATTTTTTGTTGTTCATCTGGAATAGGTATAGAGAACTTTATACTTTTGATACTTTCAAAGTTTAATCCTTCTCGACCGCTTCCTGTTTGCAAACTAGTAAAGATTATTTGACCTTTACTCGAGGAAAACAATAGTTGTACAAACCTTGGATTGTATTGTTTATTTAATCTTATAATGCAAACATGTTGATTAACATTTCCACTTTTAAAATCATTAGGAACTACACAGCTTCGTCCCAGTGATGCACCTGTTATATTAAGAAGTATATCATTAGCTTGGACGATACTATTTTTCATTTGGTTATTTATCAACTCTGGAATAAATACAGAATTTTCTAATTCTAACTTGTTATTATTTACATTTTGACTTCGTATGAAAAGTACACCTTCTTTTGTATAAACAGCTTCACCACCTAAAGGAGTCTTTCCACTATTTACTTTGTCAGCCATCTCCCCTAACTTCTTCACTTTCCACTCCCCCTCAAACCCCGGAAATCTAAGGCGTGGAATGTTTAAATTTCCTTCATTAGGAACTTTACCCACTTTTAATTTTTCATTCTCCATCTTGCTCATTTAAATTTCGTTAGTAAAAACATTAAGGATATAAAAAATTAAAAAACAAGTCCTAATTCCTTGAAATAGACATCAATCTCTTTGTCCAACTCAGCTCTTTTGCACTCCAAAGATTTGATTTCCTGCATAACCGCTTGGATGTCTATTTCGTCCTGCTCTTCAAAGGTATCTACATATCGGGGAATGTTGAGGTTATAATCATTCTCTGCTACTTCTTCTAGCGTAGCTAAATGGCTATATTTTTCAATCGCTTTTCTGCTACGATAGGTATCCACAATCTTATCGATGTGTTCCTCTAGTAACATATTTTGGGTTTTTACTTTTTCAAATTCCCTGCTGGCGTCAATAAATAAAATATGGTCTGGGTCTTCCTTACATTTTTTAAACACCAAAATACAAGTTGGAATACTGGTTCCGTAAAAGATATTGGCAGGTAACCCAATTACAGCATCCAAATAATTTTTCTGTTCAATAAGATACCTACGAATGTGTAATTCTGCTGCTCCTCTGAACAAAACACCATGTGGTAATACAATCGCCATTGTGCCGTTCTCTGCCAGATGGTAAATCATGTGTTGTACAAACGCAAAGTCGGCTTTGCTGGCTGGTGCCAATTTTCCATACTGACTAAAGCGGTCGTCGTTCAGGAATAAAGGATTGGCACTCCAATTGGCTGAAAATGGAGGATTTGCTACGATAGCCTCAAAAGGCATATCATTCAAATGTTGTGGATGCTCTAGTGTATCTTCCTGCTTGATGTCAAATTTGAGGTAATGTACTCCATGAAGTATCATATTCATTCGGGCAAGATTGTACGTAGTACGGTTCATTTCTTGTCCATAGAAATTATTCACATCCTTTACCTCTCGGGCTACGCGAAGCAACAGCGAACCAGACCCACAGGTAGGGTCATACACTGATTTTAGTCTGTTTTTACCTGTCGTAACAATTTTTGCCAGAATTTTAGAAACTTCCTGAGGTGTGTAGAATTCTCCTGCTTTTTTGCCTGCACCACTAGCAAACTGACCAATTAAATATTCATAAGCATCACCCAATACGTCAAGTTCTGTATGTTCTAGCTTGAAGTCGATTTCGTCAAGATGTAACAGTACCTTAACAATAAGGGCATTTCTACTTTCAGCGTTTCTACCTAAATTGTTACTATTTAGGTCCATATCAGAGAATAGGTCTTCAAAGTCTTCTTCACTTTGCGTACCCATCGTACTCAGCTGAATATTGGTTAATATTTTCTGTAAATCTTCAAGAATAAAATTGTTACTATCACTATTCCCCCGTTTAGTTATCTCACTAAACAGTTCAGAAGGTTTTAAGAAGTACCCCAATGTTTCAAGCGCTTCTTCTCTGATTGCTTGAATATATTCTTCGCCTTCGGGCGTATTCTCTTGGATATTTCTGAATTGAAGATTGTCTTGTTGCAAAATAGAATTGGCATAAATCTCCATTTTTTCAGCCAAATATTTATAAAAAATAAATCCCAAAATATAATCTCGGAATTCATCGGCATTCATTTTCCCTCGTAGTGTATTGGCTATATTCCAGAGTTGTTGCTCTAATATTTTCTTTTGCTGTTCAGACATTTCAATAAGTGTTATTTAGATTAGGGATTTTAAATCTCTAATTAAAAAAATTAAGGATTTAAAATTTTAAAAAAACGCTAAAGTAGCAAACTTTTAGCTACTAAATATTATACTTACTATAAAAATATTGAATATTTGAGATGATGTGATACATATAATGACTTATAGCCTATCACCCAAAGCCACAATAACCAATAGCAGACATCCGATAGCCTACGACCGATAGCCTACCTCTCGCTTATTTTTGAAAGCAAATTATTGTTTATCCATATACTAACATGTAATTTTGCCCCACCAGATATGCTGAAAAGATATTGTATGCTGCAAAAAGTAGTTTTTAGGACAAACTCAAAACGGGTTTGTTTTTTATTTTAGATATTCTTCTTATTGAAGCAGTATTATTAAGGTTTAGTCCTTTCTATTAGCGGGTGACTTAAGTCCTATTGATTACCCATAAGTTGATAACTGACTGATAATCAACTTGTAATAACCTTATCCCCCAGCCCCTTCTCCTTCAGAGAAGGGGAGCAGACTCTGGGCCTTAAAGCTCCCCTCTCTGAAGGAGAGGGGTTGGGGGTGAGGTTTGAGAGGCGATTTAAGCCCATTTTGTCAATAATCACATCTTCATTTTTAATTTTTAAAAGATGTGGGTAATCAGTAGGACTTAAGTCACCCGCTAATAGAAAATGATTTTTTTCGCCCTTAATGGTCTAGGCGACCCTGTAATACCTACAAAGACAAAAAGAATAAACCCCTTATCCCTAGCGAGAGACTTAAGTCCCTCGCTAGGGAGTAACACTAGAAAAGCGGTAAGGGAAAAGCAACAATAAGGAACATAACCCGTGGTCTGTGGCACACAGAACACCATACTTGCCAATTTTGAATGATAAAATCATCGATATGAATATTTTTTTGTGTTCTGTGTGCCACAGACCACGGGTTATTCAAATCCAAATGCCCAAAGCAGATAACTGAAAGCCGACGACCAAAAGCCGACAGCAATAATAAAAGCCATATAAAAATTATGCTTAAAACAACCGTAAAAGTATCAATGTTAAATAACCTCTCTGACGCACGCTATTGTGCAGGAATGGGAGTAGACCTGTTGGGTTTTTCGATGGATAAACTCGACTTTGAGAAATATAAAGAAATGCGTGGCTGGTTAGCGGGCGTACAAGTAGTGGGCGAAACTGATACTAACGACGTAGCTAAAATCGCCGAATTGGCAGAAACCTTTCAGCCTGATTATCTACAAGTAAGTGCTTGGGAAAACTTAGCGGAGATTCAAAGAATAAACTTGCCTATCATCCTGAAAGTAGATTTTGCTACGGCAAACCTTCCTGCATTGTTTCAGACAACCAAAGGAATGGTTGAATACTTTTTATTGGAAAGTTCGGATGAGTTTGGCGTAATAGACGATGCCACCCTGAGTCAGATTGACGCATGGTCGTTTCAGTACCCAATACTGTTAGGTTTTGGCGTAAAGGAATCAAACATAAATGACCTTTTAGAACAAACCCAATTGAAGGGATTTGCCCTAAAAGGTAACGACGAAATCAGACCAGGTTTTGGAGATTTCGACGAACTAATGAATATTCTTGAGCTACTTGAAACGGATGATTAGTTATTCATAGGATATTTGTCATCTCTATGTGTACTTACTTTGAAAGAAAGGTATACTCCCATACCCAATAACATGAATGATAGAATTGCTAGTGCCATAACGGTAGATATTTGATGTTAAGTTCAGGTTTATTTTCTTACATTAAATACGTAAAAAAACTATGCCTTAGATTTAGATTTCGAGTAAAAATAGATGAAAACTATTGAAAATCAGCAATTTCCCTTAAAATTGTTTCTATAATTTTATTAAACGGTAGTTCTGGACTTAACCAGTTGATTATTAGGCCGTTATTTTCCATCTTTCTAAAGTAGGTCATCTGTCGTTTTGCGAACTGATGGATGGCTACGTTTAGCTTCTCAAACATGGTTTGATAGTCTATTTCGTTATTGAGATATTGGGTGATAAACTTGTATTCCAGTCCATAAAAAATCAGTTTTTCGGCTGGGATTCCCTTGGCTAATAGTGTTTGTACTTCTTCTATCATACCATTGGCTAAACGGTCTGATAGTCGTTTGGTAATGCGTTCGCGTCGGAGTTCTACGCTTGGATTGATGCCAAAAATAATGGCTTGGGGAACATTTTGGGGCGTAATTTTAAAATCAGGGTTGTTTTTTAGGAATAGATTAATCTCGATAGCCCTGATTAATCTCTTTTTTGTTGAAGTATCCGACTTCTCTGAATAGATACTTTTATGCTCTTCAAAAATGCTAAGTAGCTCTTCTGTAGACTTTTCCAGTAATTTTTCTCTAGCGGGCAAGTCTATCGGAATGGCCGTAAATTCATAGCCTTTCAGTACGGCCTCTAAATACATCCCCGACCCTCCGCACAGAATCGGTGTTTTGCCTCGCTGCAAAATATCGTTGTAGGCTTGCTGAAAATCTTGTTGAAATTGATAAATATGATAGCTTTCGCCCGCATCGATAATATCGATAAGGTGATGTGGAATTTTTTTCCCTTGCATCTCAAATTCGTCCAAATCTTTACCCGTACCAATGTCCATTCCTCGATATACTTGCCGAGAATCCGCACTGATTATTTCCCCATCAATAACATGAGCGAGCTGTACAGCCAAATGAGTTTTCCCACTAGCAGTTGGACCGAGTATGACGATTAATGGGGACATTAGTTGTGAGTGAGTGATTGAGTGAGTTGTGAATTAGTTAGTTAATTGTGAATTAGTGAATTGTGAATGAGTGATTATGTTTAAAGGCTGTAAGCATTAAGCTATCGGTTGTCGGTATTTTAAGTCCTAACCTTTCCTATTAGCGGGTGACTTAAGTCACCCGCTAATAGGAAAGGATTTTGAGGATAATAATTTTTACGCAGTCGCTCGTTTCTAACGAGTGACGACTATTATAAGGCTTCCAGCCGAAAAAGCCATTAATAATAAGATACTCATCACTAGCGAGGGACTTAAGTCCCTCGCTAGTGATAAGGGCTTCAACGATTGGTTTTAAAAACTATTTATGTACATTTAAGCTAATTTAATCAATAATAACATTTCCATTTCAACTTTTTAAAAGATGTGGGTAATCAGTAGGACTTAAGTCCCTCGCTAGAGATGAGGGCTTCAACGCTTGGTTTTAAAGACTAAATTAACAGATTTTTGCTCTTCGAAATGTTCTGAAAGACATCTCGAAATATAGATAAAAAGGATTTCAAACCCGATAAAAAATGTAGCTATAATAATTGGTAGATTTATAGTTTCTTCCTTATGAACATTCGCCCAGAGGGCTTCAGCGAATAATCGTCACTCGTTAGAAACGAGCGACTGCATAAAAACTCACTCACTCACAACTCACTAACTCACCCAATCACAACTAATTCACATCAACAACCGCCAAATAGCCGACAGAAAAATGCCTAGAATAGCGAAAGGAGTGAGGACTTTCCAAGTAAGATACATCAGTTGGTCAACACGTAAACGAGGGAAAGTCCAGCGAATCCACATTTGAATAAATACCCCTATATATGATTTAGCAATCAGCCAGAAAAAACCCCACAACGCACCAGCCCAAGTATTAGGCTCGCCAGAAGTCCAGTCAGCTAATCTTAAAAAGCCGATATTTGGGAAAGGCGTATTCCAGCTACCCCAAAATAAAATCGCACCAAGGATACTTACCAGTAACATCATGCCGTATTCCGACAAAAATACCAAAGCCCAACGCATCCCCGAATATTCTGTATGAAAGCCACCTACCAATTCAGATTCTGCCTCGGGCAAATCAAAAGGAGCACGGTTACATTCCGCCAACGTAGCAATAAAAAAGATGACATAAATAGGGAAGAAAAACGGAACACGAACGATATTCCATGAAAGAAATCCCCCCACTTTTGAAACATCAATATCCAGAAACTTCAAGCCAAATAAATAATTGGTTTCTTCAGTATAAATCCCTTGTTGTAAGCTAATTTCCTGTAAATTAAGACTTTGAGAAATCATCGCTACACAAATTACGGTTAGTCCCAACGGAACTTCGTAAGAAACAATCTGTGCTACCGAACGCATCGCTCCAAACAAAGAATACTTATTGTTAGAAGCCCAGCCCGCCATCAAGATACCGATGATGTCGATAGAAATTACTGCTAATAAATAAAACAGCCCGACCTCCGCTTGCGAACCTTGAAGGTATTCGCTAGGGCCCAAAGGCAACACGGCGAAGCCCGCAAAAATAGCCACGAAAATAATACATGGGGCAACCAAGAAGAGTTTTCTATTGGCCAAGGCAGGAACGATGTCCTCTTTTTGAAGTAATTTAACCAAGTCGGCTATTACTTGGAGCAAACCATACTTCCCTACTTCCATAGGACCGAGGCGGTCTTGCATAAAAGCAGAAACTTTACGTTCGGCATATACACCAATTACGACATTGGCTAATACTAAACTCAGACAAATAAGTAAGGCTATATACATTGTTGTAGGAGACTCTTTCGCCAAGTCATTTTTACTGATTTGTACCCTATATCCCTAGCGAGGGACTTAAGTCCCTCGCTAGGAATAAAATTTATTTTCTATTAGCGGGTGACTTATTAAGATTCATAAATTAATCGTTCTTTTTAGCCTTTGTTTACAACACTTCACAATCATAATGACCTTCGAAAATATGTAGTATTGTTGAACCCAGATAACTTTCTTGGAACTATATGTAAAAACATTAACCAAAATACAAAAGGAACGGTTATTTTATGAAAGCTAATAAGTCCCTCGCTAGGGATAAAATTCATTTTCTATTAGCGGGTGACTTAAGTCACCCGCTAATAGAAAGGGTTAGCACATAATAATCCTGCTTTCAGTAAAAGCATGGCTTGGTAAATGATATTTTTAAAAAGACTATTCTGCCACAGCTGTTTCTTCTTCCTCTTCTTGAAGTTGAAGCTGCGTTGCTTTTTCTAATGCTTGTTCAAAATCTTCTATCAAATCTTCCACGGCTTCTAGGCCTACTGCTATTCTTACCAAGCCGTCGGTGATACCTACTTCGGCTCTTTGCTCAGGGCTTAATTTAGAGTGCGTTGTTGAAGCAGGGTGTGTAATGATAGTTCTAGTATCGCCTAAGTTGGGTGAAATAGACGCAATTTTGATATGTTTCGATACCTCGTTTACCATTTCAAAGCCACCTTTGATGTCAATCGTCAAGATTGCTCCACCCATTCTCATTTGCTTTTTAGCTAAGTCAAACTGCGGATGTGAGCTAAGGAATGGATATTTTACAGCATTCAACGCAGGGTTTTTCTCTAATGCTTGTGCTAGTTTCAAAGCATTGTCTGAATGTTTTTCTATGCGTAAATGGATGGTTTCAAGGCTTTTAGATAAAATCCATGCATTGAAAGGCGACATCGATGGCCCTGTATGGCGAGCAAAGAAACGGATTTCATTAATCAACGACTCTCTACCACATATTACACCACCCAACACACGACCTTGTCCGTCGATATATTTTGTAGCCGAGTGAATCACCAAATCAGCACCCCAGTCGGCTGGCGTTTGAATCACTGGTGTTGCAAAGCAGTTATCTACAGCCAAAATCAGGTTATGTTTTGCTTTTAGCTGACAAATCGCCTCAAGGTCGATTAAATCTAACCCCGGGTTTGATGGACTTTCGCAGAACAAGAATTTAGTATTATCCTGAATAGCAGCCTCCCAAGCCTGTAGGTCGTGTCCATCCACAAAAGTAGTAGTGATACCCCATTTAGGAAGGATTTTACTTAGAATCTGGATACATGAACCAAAAAGGGCTTTTGAAGCCACCACGTGGTCGCCAGATTTTAATAAACCCGCCATAGCAGCAAAGTTAGCAGCCATGCCCGTAGCAAAAGCGATACCGTCTTCAGTGTTTTCAAGCATACACATTTTCTCTACGAACTCATCTACGTTCGGGTTCATGTAGCGAGAATAGATATTGCCTTCCATTTCATCTGCGAAAATGGCACGTCCTTGTTCAGCATCTTCAAAAGTAAAGCTTGAAGTAAGATATAGTGGAACAGAGTGCTCACGGTTTTGTGAACGTTCTGCTTGAATTCTGATGGCTTTTGTCTGTTTTTTCATCGTGTCCTCCGTAAAATAATTTCAACATGGAATGATTAGTGGCTTCACTGTAATCGTCAGAAGCTAATAATAGCCGTAAAGATAAAACAAAAAAGCTACTAAATCATAGATTTAGTAGGCTAGTTAAGTGTTAGATGGATGATGAATTTTATAAGTAGGTAATTAATTACGTTTATTCCACCTGTAGGGCTGAATTTCATTCGGCCGTTGCAGGTAAGGATAGGGGACGAACATCGCGGTCATACCCGATTCCCAGTAGGGCTGAATTGCATTCAGCCGTTGTAGATAACAATAGGGGACGTACATCGTGGACATATTACATTCAGCCGTTATAAGTAACTATAGGAGATATACATTATGGACATTTACTATATCTCCTTACGTTGTATTGAGAATTTCTATAACTATCTGTATTTCTGCAATAAAATCATTTTATAGGCTTTAAAATATGTAAATTTTTCAATTTTTTATTTGAAAATTTCATACAAATGATATATTTG
>NZ_JBWKYN010000217.1:0-8937 GCF_059423785.1 Arcicella sp. GW458-12-2-14-TSB2
GTAAATGATATTTACAGCGACTTTTTAGTTTAGAATATATTTAAAAATCATATTTTGCTTATACCAAAAATAATACTTCCCTTCACTAGTCCTTACTTTTCTTGTCTTGAAACAAGAAAAGTAACCGCAACGGCGGACCGTAAAAGAAATTTAAGAAATTCCAATCGCAACGGCGAACCGTCTCGCTTCGCTCAAACAGTGGAATTTCACTAAATGCTGACGCCAGAATAATAAAAAACTTTCAGTAATAAGTCTTATCGAAATATAAAACTTGCTCTTATTTCAATAAATTATCAATTAAACAGGTGATATTTTATATGTTTTGGAATAAATAAGCAAATGCTATTGTTGATAACCTAAATACCGTTTGCGAAGTGGAAGATCAAGACATCCTTTTAAGAATTAGAAAAGAAGAAAATGCAGCTTTCCAGTTGCTGTACAAATTCTATTTCCCAACGATTCAAAAATATATTCTGCAAAATTCAGGAACGATAGCTGATGCAGAAGATATTTTTCAAGAATCGTTAATCACATTGATTCATAAATCACGTGACCCAGCTTTTGTGCTGTCTGCTTCGCTAAAAACCTATCTATTTGCCATTGCTAAAAACCTATGGCTAAAAAAACTACGTGATAAAAAAGAAGCTTCTCACGAAAGTATGGACGCTTTCGATACTATCGATGAATCATTTATTGATAATGAAGAGCCATCATTAGCTGAAAAAATTACTGAATTAATGCACGTTCTTTCGGCAGGATGTGTAAAGGTATTACATCAATTTTACTGGTTGAATCAACCTATAGAGGCTATCATGATGATGTCGGGATATAAAAACAAACATAGCGTAAGTACACTAAAAAATAAATGTTTGACTACTATCCGAAAATTGGCAAATAAATAGTTATTGAAAAAAATGTTCTTGCCTTGGTGATATTTGGTAGTTCATGGGAATAAAGTATTGTAACATCAAACAATAACAAATTCTAACATGAATATTCTTGCTAAAAAATGGGGACTGAAAATAGTTATTTTTTCAGTATTATTAATCAGTACTTATTTTATTGCGGAGACCAATATTAACAAGCCCATGAAATTACAACCAAATCAAACCTCTCCCAGTTTTTCAACGATTGATATTAAAGGCAATCAAGTAAGTTCGACTACCTTGAAAGGTAAGAAGGTAGCTTTAATTTTTGAACGCTTTGTTGGCTGTCCTATCTGTAATTTACACGTTCATCAGCTTATGAAAGTGCATGAACAACTCCAAAAGAAAGGAATTATTTTGGTAGTGGTTTATGAATCTTCTAAAGAGAATTTGCTTCAATTTGCAACAGTTGAAGAAATCCCGTTTGTGTTATTACCAGACCCAGATGGAGTGTTGTACAAAACTTTTGAGTTAGAAACTTCTTTAGGAAAAGTAATGAATGGTATTCTTTTTAAAGGAGCTTTTGCCAAAGTAAAAGCAGGAGAAAAACTGTATAAAGGCAAATATAAAAATGATGGAAAGATGTCGCGCTTAGAAGCTGACTTTTTGATTAACGAAAAAGGAATTATCAACAAGGCTTATTATGCTAAGTTTGTTGGTGACCATTTACCGATTGAAGAGATAATGGAATTTTAGAAAAATAGGCTTTCCCAAAAAAAAATTGGAAAGCCTATTTTTTTGTTGAGGATTTTTGTTACTATGTATTCAACTCTATAGATAATTAAACGCTTTAAAAAGGGTTTTATAGTTGTATATTATTATTCCAACGATTATCCACAAGCTAGCCTTGAAAGAAGAAAAAATAACGTCTTCTTTTATTGATTCATAAGGTAAATCATTACAGCATATATTATGCTCTGGCTTGCCTGATAAGTATTTTACACATATTCCTTGACCTGTATGCTCCTCGTAACTTTTAAACGTAGTACCAACATATTCTTCTCCTGAAACATAGAATTTAAACTCACTAAGATAACCAATACTTCCTACAGCACTCTTCTTTCTAACAATAACGGCATTCGTTTCAATAGGATTTTTTAAAACATTATCTCTAGTCGTATTTCTGCTAACTACTCGTAATAAAAGTATAACACAAATAAACAAAAAACCACCAAGCCAAAGTAAAACCATAAGACCAATAAACGACTTTACTTTATCCCAATTCAGCTTTCTTTTTTTTCGCTGTGATTTTGCATTCTCTCTAATTAATGCTCTTTTTAATCTCCTATTCAATATTACAAGTTTAATAAGGTATCATTACTGTTTCCCCGAATGTGTCAACGTTTCAACTATCTCACCATGTGCAAGCTTATCGGCTTTATCAAAATTTTGTAGGGCTTTCTGAATCGTTTCGTCAAAAGATGTCATCACTTGATAATATTCATTATTCAAGTTTTTACCCGCCTTTCTTTGCCAAACGCTTCTAGCGACCAATGCCTTTATTTGTCCTTTGATATAATTGTTCGAACGGTCATAATCTTTAGCCGACTGTTTGACTTTTGCTTGGGTAGCCAATCTTTGTAAATCTGCCATCATGGCGTCTGTTACAACAAACTGCTTATTAAACTCTTTAAAATTAAGTTTTTCCAGTGTTTTTAAATTCTTGTTTGCATAATTCAACGCATATTCACGAATAACATTCTTACTGAATAGTTCCGTTAAATACTTAGAATAATAACTTGTATCGCGAGCAACAAACACATCGGGCGTAATACCGCCACCACCATACACAGTACGCCCAGCAACAGTTTTATACTTTAATTTCTCATTGAATTTAATACTATCTGAACTAAAGAATTCTCCACTTTTCATGCGTGTTTCATAGTCCTTTTCATAGTCTTCTTCCTTCCCTAACGAATATGGTTTCTGGATACTTCTACCACTTGGCGTGTAGTATCTTGAAATAGTCAATCGTAACTCAGAGCCATCATGCAAGGTAATTGGCATTTGTACCAATCCTTTTCCAAACGAGCGTCTGCCTACAATCAAGGCACGGTCGTTATCTTGTAAAGCACCTGCTACAATTTCAGCGGCAGAAGCACTGTTTTCATCAACCAATACAATTACGGCTCCTTTTTCAAAAATACCTTCTTGACGAGTGAATGTCTGTGAATCAAACTTAGAACCTTTGCCTTTGGTATATACAATCAGGCGTTCGTCTGATAAAAGCTCATCAACCATTTTCTCTGCACGGTCTTTATACCCCCCCGGATTTCCACGTAAATCAAGCACTAATCGTTTTAAACCTTGTGATTTCAAAGAAGATAGTACTTGATGGAATTCATCATACGTAGATTCAGAGAAACGATCTACCTTAATATATCCCGTCTGATTATCCATCATAAAACCAGCGTTGATAGAATACGAAGGAATTCTATCACGTGTTACAGTAAATTGTCTGATTTTGCTTTCTCCGCTTCTAACGATTTCAAGTTCAACCTCGCTTCCACGTGGGCCTCTTAGCTTACTGAATATTAGGCTTGAATTTACTTTCTGTCCGATTAATGAAACGCCATCTGCTTTAATCAAACGGTCGCCACTTTTTATACCCACAGCATCCGAAGGACCACCAACCATGGCATTTACCACATAAACGGTATCATTAAACACATTGAATTCTATACCGATACCATCAAAGCCAGATTCTAACTGCGAGCGAGCTGCGGCTACATCTTCCGTAGAAAAATAAGAGGTATGCGGGTCTAGTTTCTCTAACATTTTTTTGATAGAGAACTCCACCAGAGAGTCTGTACTAACAGAATCTACATAATTATTTTCAACTAACGAAAGCACCTCACGATATTTCGCTACTCCCTTAGCTACATTATTCATACGTGACTGACCACTAAAAAAGTTGGCACCAATAAGCATTCCTGCTACCAAAGTAAAAGCAATTATGATGGGCAATCTGATAATCATCGGCTGATTATTCACGGGCTTATTTTCCTTCATCTTCAAACTGAATATTATTTTAACAACAAAATACCAATAAATTTTCAAAAAGCATATAATGTTCTATAATTTTCGAAGAGGTTTAGGAATTTTAATAACGTAGAATTCGTCAAGAAAATATTTGCCCAATAAAATGATGTAACTTTGGGGACTTTAAAATAACGTAACCTCACCCCCTGCCCCTCTCCTTCAGAGAGGGGAGTGAAGTTCTTAGTATTTCCCTTCTCTTTCTGACGATGGAAATATATTCGACAATCTCCCCTCTCTAAAGGAGAAGGGTTGGGGGTGAGGTTCACCAACCATCATGGGAAGAATATTAGCCATAGATTATGGAACTAAAAGAGTAGGTTTGGCTGTAACAGACCCTTTAAAAATTATTGCCTCTGCTTTAGATACTATCCATAGCAAAGATGTTTTGAACTTCCTGAAAGTATATATGGAAAAAGAAAGCGTAGAAGCTTTTGTAGTAGGAATGCCTGTGAATCTTGACGGACAAGCCACTAATAATACCTCACAAGTAAAAGGTTTTATTACTACGCTGAAAAAAGCATTCCCCGAAATGCCCATTCATTTGCACGACGAGCGTTTTACTTCATCAATGGCTATGAGTGCCATGATTGCAAGTGGTTATTCAAAAAAAGACCGTCGCGAGAAAGGGAACATTGATAAAATTTCTGCTACCATTATTTTACAGTCTTACATGGAGAGTAAGGGGATGTAAGTTATTGAATGAATGAGTGATTTAGTGATTAAAATCAATAATTTTTCATTATGCTATTTGACTCATTACTTAAAAATAATTAAAAATAACAATTTTCAACAAAGCTTACAGCCTACGGCTTATTGCTTAAAGCCAAAAACAATTAACATGAATCTTTACGGACTTATAGGTTATCCACTCGGACATTCTTTTTCAAAAGGTTATTTTACTGAAAAATTCCAACAATTAGGCATTGCCGAAACCCATACTTACGAAAAATTTGAATTAGAAAATATTCAAGATTTACCTGCTTTGTTACAAAGCAATCGTCCAGCGTTAAAAGGTCTGAACGTGACTATTCCGCATAAACAAAACGTAATTCCTTTCTTAGATACCATTGATGAAGCTGCCTTGAAAATTGGTGCAGTAAATACCATCAAAATTTTATCAGATGGCACCACCAAAGGGTATAATACAGATTATTGGGGTTTCCGGTGGACGCTAGAAAAATGGGAAGATTTTCAAGCCATCAAACCACAAAAAGCATTGGTATTAGGCAAAGGTGGGGCAGCCAAAGCCATTATTCAAGCCTTGGAAGATTTAGGATTAACCACCCAATATGTATCAAGAACGAAGGAAGAAGATACTATTACGTATGAGGAATTGACAGAAGAAGTAATGAACGAGCATCTTTTTATCGTCAATACTACTCCTTTAGGGATGTTTCCAAAAGTAGAAAATTTTCCAGCTATCCCTTATAAGTTATTAACTGTCAAACATTTATTATACGATATTGTCTATAACCCCTTAGAAACTACTTTCTTAAAAAAAGGATTAGCGCATGGTGCCAAAGGCGTGCATTTTGGATTAGAAATGCTTCATGGACAAGCGGAAAAAGCTTGGGAGATTTGGGGGGAATAATGCTATTTATTGATATTTTGTTACTCTTAGCCATCTATTTTTAGGTGGTTTTTTATTGATATATGACCGTATGATAAAATATGGAAAAGATATTGATGAGGGATTTTGATTGTTTGGCAGGAATTGGGATATTGGGAAATGTTTGAAAAAACACCGCTGAACAGTATCCAGCATTCTTTAGAATTAATTCATCGAAAAATAAAGAGTCAAAATTTTGTCTAAAATATAAATTATGAAAATCATAATTACACTTATACAAGTACTTCTTTCATTGTTACTTTTCTTAGATTTATTTTTTTGGGCAGCCTTATACAGTTCTGGTCATAGAGCTCCTCAAAAAACAAAAACAAGTATTATGCAAATTGCAGGATTGCTCATTCTGTTAATAATAGTTTCGACATTTATTCGGCGTAGATTGAATAGATAACTTTTATCTTGAAACCTTTTTAATTTACTTAACAAATATTCAAAAAAATTAAAGTCTTCAACCAATCAAATTCCTATATTTTAATCTTAATAATAAATCACTATGAACAAAAAATTACTACTCTTATTTTTCACCATCGCATTATTTTTCAATCTTCGCTCTACCATTTTTGCACAAGTATTTGAAGAATATACAGTTGATGCTCTTTCCCAAACAGCCCCTTTAAAACCCAAATTAAAAGATTTTAAGACTTTTGATGTAAGGCTCATTAAATACACTGCCTTAAATGCTCCGATAGAAATAAAAAATCTCCCCGACAGTGACTTCTCAACGCTTTTGTCGTCTGTCTCATTCAATCCATTAAAACAAGTAACTGATGGGGGTGATTTACACGTGGTCGTATTGCTACAAGCGTATAGTGATATGAAACTTGGTGCATATACTGGATTTTATATTACCCTCTACGACAAGTTTATGAACGTACAGGGAACATTTCAAAAGAATTGGAGTTATGTAGAACCCAAAGCTTCCAAAAAACTAACGGATGATTCTGCTTATAAAGTAAAATTTAAAGCAAACCTTGAAAGTGCGCTTGAAGACTTCTTAGCGACAATGTACAAAGCAGGTGTAGAAGGTCATGAAAAATATGTTCGTGTTACATTGGCTCAGTTTAGCAAAGCTAAAAATTGGCCAGATTTAAAAGACTTCAACGTAATTATCGAAGAAACTAACAAAACGCTTAGAAAACAAGGAACTAATGCTTGGTTAAAGGAAATTACTAAAGATGACATTAAATATTGGGGGGAGTTTGTCAATGAAAAAGATGATACAGACCAAAATGATATAAAAAGAGCTGCTTTGCACAATTTGTGTGTTTACTATACGCTAAACCATGATGAAAAAATGGCAAGAGATTATTTAGAAAAATATAAAAAAGTAGATGTTGAGTTAAAATTTAATGGCGTAAAATTTAGGTATTCAGACAGAATAGAGGAAGTACTTATCAATGAAATATTCCCTAAAAAAGAAACAGAACCTTTACTAACTCAAGAGATACCACTTGACGCAATCTTAGAAAAACACCAATTTATTACTGTTGAAGGCACAGCCATTCCTTATGAAGGTGATAAGTTTTTTAAAGAACCTTTTAAAGGAACCATCAAAATTGTAAAGCCAGAACCTTATTTCAATATAACCAACAGCGGAGCAGTCTCTACGCTAGGTGGAAAAGATGTAGGAGTTCCTATTAAACTTTTTAATGGTAAAGAATTGGTTAAACAACTTTATGCCTCTAATATTCAGAAGATAACGAGCAATGATGATTCCAAAGAGTTTGTTGTTCGTAAATTTAGATTGCTGACGTTTACCTACTTTACCCTCTTAGAGCGTACCTATAAAGGCCCTAAAGTTGCATTATACGAACAATTATTTGTTGAAGATTCGCCTGTTTCACAGAAAAGCTCTAACCCAGAACGTCAAAATATAGCCCCAGAAGTTTATTTTTGGTTGGCTAAAACAGGCGATACAGAAGGAGTACAAACAACTTTTATTAACGTAAAAAAGAGACTTTTTGAATATTTTAGCGATTGCCCATCAATCAAGGAAAAGTACAACGAAGTCAGTTACAATAATTTAAATATGAAAAATATCGTAGCAGATTACGATAAATGTAAATAAAATTTGCTCCCTGATTTTAACATTACAAGAACAAATTATCTAATATGAAAATAATTGCATTTGCAGGAAGTAATAGCTCTACTTCTATCAATAAAAAACTAGTAACCCACGTTGCATCCTATTTTGAGGGACATACTATTGAAATTCTAGACCTCAATGATTATGAAATGCCTTTGTTTAGTGTGGATAGGTTAGCAAAAGATGGGATTCCTCAATTGACATTAGATTTCGCTCAGAAAATAGACTCAAGTGATTTTTTATTGATTTCATTGGCAGAAAACAATGGTGCTTATACCACAGCTTTCAAAAACGTTTTCGATTGGCTTTCCATGATTCCTGAACGTCCTGTGTTTGGCAATAAACCTATGTTTTTATTATCAACTTCTCCCGGAGCAAGAGGAGGAGCAAGCGTAATGGAAATAGCCAAAAATAGAATGCCTCATAGTGGCGGTAAAGTGATTGAGACGTTTTCTTTACCAAGTTTCTATAAAAGCTTTGTAGAAGGTAAAGGAATTACAAATAGTGATTATGCTACGGAATTAGTTACCAAAATTGAGAAAATAAAGGAAGTCTTAGCTATATAAAGCTATTAGCATAAATTTCCTATCTATCGAATCCAATCAATTCAGCAATAGATAATCGTATGACTCATAAAGAAAAAATAATTAATAACTACATAGAAGGATACAATCAGTTTGATACTGATAAAATGGTGTTAGACTTTGACGATAATATTGTGTTTGAGAATATTTCTAATGGAGAAGTCAACATGACTTTGTCAGGAATTAATGCATTTAAAGAACAAGCTGAACAGGCAAAAGTTTACTTCTCTGCAAGAACTCAAACAATAGCATCATTTGAGCATAAAAGTGATGAAGTTGAAGTCGAGATAGATTATTATGCCATATTAGCAATGGATTTCCCTAATGGATTAAAAAAAGGCGACGAATTGAAGCTGAAAGGAAAGTCTATTTTCAAGTTTTTGGATGATAAAATTGTTAAGCTTACTGATATCAGTTAATGTAGATAAATTTATAAATCAAAAGAGGTCGTAGTAAATAAATGCTACGACCTCTTTTGATTTATAAACCTTACTTTTCACCGCTTGACATAGTGTTTTTCACTACGTCAGGGTGTACAAGCCATCTTCATTTTTGAGATTTAAAAAATATACGTTGTCTATTAAAACTAAATCATAATTTAGGATGTTTGATTTTTATAATTATGCAAGATGGAACAAATTCATACTTTAGAAGATTTATATAAAAATCCTT
>NZ_JBWKYN010000218.1:0-8928 GCF_059423785.1 Arcicella sp. GW458-12-2-14-TSB2
CTTTTCCCCTGATTTTTTCTTAAAAAAACTTAAAATATTTTCTTTACTTGAAGAAATTTATAGAGCATCTTTGAAAGATTATTTTCTATTCAACACTAATTCCCACAAATCTGATTCAGCATATTCCTTAATGATTTTATTTCTATCTGCTAATAATTTAGTGAGGTACTTTGTTAATATTACTTTGTTGAAAATTTCACCCAATATCCCATAGGGGGATTCAAAGATGAAAACATCCGTCATAATTACGTTTTCATCTTTTACCTCAAAAGAATGATTGTGAACAAATGATTTAAAAATACCTTTAAGCTGTTCGTCTCTAAAATGATTTGGATAACTAAATACCGTTATAATTGATGTCAATTGTTGTTTGATACCAAAATGTTTTGCCTCCCAAGTGACAGTCTCTCCTAAATTGATAAGACCTGTCGTTGTTCCATCAATCGCATTTTCATTTGTATGAGCAGTAGAAATTTTGTGTAAATCTATGCTCCTAGCTAAATCAAAACAGATTTCAATATCTGATTGTATGATGGTTTCCAGTGTGATTTTTGGCATTTTATTTCAGTTATCTAGCTAACAATCTTTACTTATCAACTCCCGCTTCAATAACTGCTTGGACGCTCGTTGGTACATTAGACAGAAAATCATAGCCCGTCAAGCGTTCTAATTCATCTACCGATGTCCTATATTTTTTCCAGTCGTCTGCCCCTATCGCATTCTGATTGGGCATATTTACAGCAATTACCCTAGTTTTAGCATTGATACGAGCCACATCTTTATCCCCAACAGGTAAAACCACAATTATTTTCCAGAGAGATGCTGGCACCAAGATGTTATTATTTTTACCAATTGCTTTGGCACTTCCATTGCTACCATTACCGCCTTCGCCTAAAGTTCCTGCTAAAATGTACAACTCATTTCCTTGGTCAATCAAAGTCCGAGTGTATTCTTCTAGATGTTTCCAGATTCCACGGTTATTCTCAGGTGCTTGTGGAACCATGTTCGTCATGAAAAAAGTCTCTTGGTTTTCCTCTGGACTTCCATCACGGTCATCCGAAGGGCATAAATGTCCTCTATCAAATCCTGCATCCGAATAGTCTCTTGGAGTAACTTGATACCAACCTGCTGGTAAAGTATTATCTGGTCGGAAATTATTTTGACGAGCAGCATCGCCTTTCCAAGCTTTGCTTAAATGCCAAGAAACCCAATTAGCAATGTTTTTACTTTTATTATATGAGAGTGTGTAGGCATTTTTTGTCAATAAATAATTATTAGGGGTTGACGTATTAGCAACCGCTTTTGAAGGATTCCCCAAAGCTAAATTATCATCACGAGTAGGCACCAAGGACACAGTTACCTCTACTTCTTTTGGTGCTGTAGTGGTAGTAACAGGAGGTGCTACATTGGTTTGTTTAGTGTTATTTGAGTAAGTAACAATGCTAATATCATCAATATTTAATCGATTCGCCGTGCCATCTGTTTTTCTGATTTCAATCCTACTTGGCTTGGTAAAATTTACTTCAAAAGATACCGACTTTAGCTTTTTATCCTTCGTTTTTATGGCTTTCCCCATTTTCATCCAAGTTTTACCCGCATTGGTCGAAACCCAAAGCTCAAAACTTGCCTCCTCATCTGTGCCATAAACACCATACTTCAATTTCACTAGTTGAATGCCTGTTGGAATATCGAAGTTCATCGTCAATTTGGCATTCTCTTTCATTCTAACAGACTTCTCTCCGTTTTTCAAGTCGTTTTCGGCACTACCAATCATGGCATTGTCCAAATTCCATTCACCAGTAGCAGTACTTATTAGATCAGCTTCATAACGACCTTTTGAAGCCGTTTCAAACTTCTCTGGAAAGTCCTTCGCCGTTTTGGTGGCTGGCTCTTGTAGATGGCTATCAAAAGCATAAGATGTTGGTGTTGTGTAGGCTGTACACAAAGAAAGAACAATACCAATAGAAGTTAGTAAAAAGGATTTTCTGAACATTGTTTTTGAAGAATAAGCGTTGAAAAACAAAATAACTTGAATGAATTGAATATACCTAATCTAAAAAGAGCAAGAGTAATCCATACTCGTTGCTCTTCTTATGATTCGACTTATATACCTTAGATAAAAATAATCAAACAATCCCTAATTTAATAATTAAGTGGTCAATGTAAAATAAACATTGTTATAATGTTAATATAAATCACAACATATCAACACTTTAACACACTAGCTCATCACTTAAATCACTGCTTGACGTACTCTAACTAATTTTTCTAATAATTCTTCTAGTTTATCCAAAGGCAACATATTTGCTCCATCAGATTTTGCAATAGCAGGATTCGGGTGTGTTTCAATAAAAATACCATCTGCTCCTACAGCAATAGCTGCTTTTGCAATGGTTTCAATCATTTTTGGTTGTCCACCCGTTACGCCAGTTGTTTGATTAGGTCTTTGCAATGAATGCGTACAATCCATCACTACAGGCACCCCATGTGCTTGCATTTCAGGGATATTGCGGTAATCTACCACTAAATCACCATAGCCAAAAGAATTACCACGGTCTGTTAAAAATACCTGTGCAGAAGGGTTTTCATGCAGGATTTTTTCTACGGCAAATTTCATAGAAATACCTGCCATAAATTGACCTTTTTTGATATTTACAGCTTTGCCTGTACGGGCAGCAGCAGCTAATAAATCTGTCTGACGACATAAAAAAGCTGGTATTTGCAAAACATCTACATACTTCGCAGCCATTTCAGCCTCTTGCGACTCATGAATATCAGTCACCGTTGGTAAGTCGTAATGATTACCAATTTCTTGTAAAATCTCTAAGGCTGCAATATCACCAATGCCTGTAAAAGAATCTAATTTGGTACGATTTGCCTTGCGATACGACCCTTTAAAAATATAAGGAATACCAAATTGGTCTGTTAGTCCTTTAATTTTTTCCGCAATTTCATAGGCTAAATCACGGCTTTCAATCGCACAACTTCCTGCCATCAAGAAAAAATTATTGGTTTCGGTATGTTTTAATTTTGGGATATTCATGTTTTGAGATATTGTTATATATAATTTACTTCTGGACTCAATTTGATACCAAATTTATCCACAATTGATTGCTGTACTTTTTCGGCAAGGGCTTTAATATCATTCCCATTTCCGCCACCATAATTTACTAAAACCAAAGCCTGACGGGCATGAACACCAATTTGTCCATCTCTAAAGCCTTTCCAACCTGCCTGTTCTATCAACCAACCTGCTGGTACTTTTACAGTGGTTTCGTTAATTGGATAACTTGGTAATGTCGGAAAATCTATCAATAGTTTTTGATATTGCGTTAGCGGAATCTCTGGGTTTTTAAAGAAACTTCCAGAATTACCAATTTCGGCAGGGTCGGGCAGTTTACTTTTACGAATAGCAATTACAGCATCGCTAATAGCTTTGATAGACAGTTCCGTAACATTCATTTCGGCTAAAGTCTTCTGAATATCACCATAGGCTACTTTAAAATTTGGCACTTTGCTTAGCTTGAAAGTAACAGCCGTAATGACGTATTTACCTTTTAAAGTATGCTTAAAAACACTTTCGCGGTAACCAAACTGGCACTCGGTTAAGGTAAAAGTTTCTATTTCGAGTGTCTCTAAATTAAGCGCCTGCAATTCTTCAAAAACATCTTTTATTTCTACCCCATAAGCACCGATATTTTGCATAGGAGCCGCTCCTACCGTGCCTGGAATCAAAGAAAGATTTTCAATGCCTGCATAATTATTTTCAACACAGTACATCACAAATTGATGCCAAATCTCACCAGCCCCAGCTTTGATATGAATGTGGTTTTCATCTTCAAAAACTTTTTCTATACCCTTCAAGGCAATTTTTACTACTAATCCTTCGTAATCTTTAGTCAATAAAAGGTTGCTACCTCCGCCTAAGAATAATTTATCAAGTTTCTTGAAATCAGGATTTTGAAGTATTTTTTTTAAATCCTCTACTGTACTTACTTCAACGAAATATTGTGCAGAAGCTTCCAGACCAAAAGTATTGAAGGGTTTTAAAGAAATATTTTGTTGAATATTCATGGGTATTTATAAATCAAAAATCAGGATTAACTCAGTACAATACAGCAAACAAAGTTACAATGAGTAAAGGGTATTTCAAGTTTTTGTCAAAAATTGTATCTTTGATGAATTCTTCTTTTCTAATACCACCAAAAGTCTATTTGAAAAACTCAATTTTATATGCAACGTTTCCTTTCAATTTGTTTATACATATTTTTAGTCATTCTAAGTGCTTGTTCTTCAAAGGTAGTTTCTAGCAAAGGGTCGTCCTCTGGTAGTGCTAATTCAAAAACATCTCATAAAAAATTAGACAAAATTTATGAGGAGGATTTGTCGCAATATTTACCCAAGTATAAAAAACTAAACGAAGCTGGCGATACATTAAGCGATGATAAAAATAAGTCAAAAAAGGGTTATTTAACAGAAGAACCCATGCACATCAACAAGAAACTGGATGCTATTTTAGATACTATCTCGGTTAGAAACAAAGGTGTACGCTATGCTAATGGCTTCCGTATTCAAATTTATGTGGGCAACGATAGAAAAGCGGCTGATGATGCCAAAATTTATACTTACCAAACTTACCCAGAGATATTCCCTTACCTTAGTTATCAACAACCCATTTATAAAGTAAAAATTGGCGATTTCCTTAATAGAATGGACGCTGAAAGATACTTTGTAAACATCAAAGAAAGCTATCCTTCAGCCATGATTTTGCCTGACAGAGTAGAAATTAAAAGAGGAATATTGGTGAAATAAAGTAATAGCTATCGTTTTAGTTTAAGATATGCTAGGCTAGCTTTATTTAGGAAGAAAAATCATTTTATCGTTTTGATACATTAATATACCCTGCTAATTCTAAAAAATATTAGCAGGGTATTATTTATTCTGTAAATTTGAAAATTATTCATAAAACTGAACAGACAAAGCAACATAATTTTATTTAAAGTCTTTTCTATTTTTGTGTGAACGCAATCTGAAATTGAAGAAAATCTATCTCTATTTAAGATGAAATATTGCTTAATTTTTACGCTTACAGTTGTGTGCTTTACCAAATCATTGGCTCAGCTTACTGATTATCAAGTGTTTTTTGGAAAATATTCAGAAGGTTTGGTAGTTCGAAAATGGGTACAAAATGGTAATCTGATGTATCTGGGCATTAACCATAATACATTAAAAACTAGTATTGTTAAAAATGTAGCTGTTCAACCCCTTCAATGGGATGAGGTACTGCAAGGCTATCAAAAAAGCAAATATATTCAAGCGTGGAATTTTGAAAAGGCAAAAGATTATAGACTGCAAGATGCTGGCATCGAAAAAAGTGATTCAACCCTCAATGGGTTTAGTTTGACTGTAGATTTATGCCCTTCTACCAAACCTCTGGCAAGAGGCTTTTTCACGAGTGTTATCAAAGGTTTTGAAGTTTCTGAACGTCCAGTTCCTATTACAATTACCGTAACTGGATTATGGATGAAAAGCCATCAGGATGATTTAAAATGGTTGATTAATCAGGAAACTGCTGGGAATTTAGAGATTACTTGGGTTAATCATAGCTTCAATCATCATTATGACCCAAAATTACCTTTAATCGATAATTTCTTACTTGAAAAAGGGACAGTGATTGCCAACGAAGTATTTTTAAATGAACAAGCTATGTTGATGAACGGTCTTGTTCCCTCAATATATTTTAGATTTCCGGGCTTGGTTTCCAGTAAGCCTATCTTTGATCAGATTCTTTCTTATGGACTATTACCTCTCGGCAGTGACGCATGGCTAGCTAAAGGTCAGTTGATAAAACAAGGAAGTTTAGTATTGGTGCATGCAAATGGTAATGAGCCTCTGGGCTTATCTCTTTTTCTATCACTTCTGAAAAAAAATGAAGGCAATATCAAAAAGAAAAAATGGCAACTTTGGGATGTTTCCAATTTAATTTCTAAAGAATAAAAGTATTTTTTGTGGATATATTCACGAGAAATGCATATATAAATAAAACAATCAAAATAAATTTATTATCCCCAAATCCAAATATTTAACTCATGTCAAAAATTAAAGTTGGTGTAGTCGGTACCGGTTTTATTGGACCCGCGCACATCGAAGCTCTTAGAAGACTTCCTAATGTGGAAGTAACTGCTCTTTGTGAAGTAAATATCGAATTAGCTACTGCCAAGGCTACACAATTAGGCATCGAACGTCCTTGTACATTTGAACAACTTTTAGCAATGGAAGACATTGTTTGTGTTCACATCTGTACGCCAAACTTCTTACATTATTCGCAATCGAAAGCTGCTTTATTGGCAGGGAAACACGTTGTTTGCGAAAAGCCATTAGCCAAAGATTTACACGAAGCAGAAGAATTGGTAGCATTAGCTGCTGAAACAGGCTTAGTAAATGCTGTTCACTTTAACTTGCGTTATTATCCTTTGGTTCGCCAAATGAAAACGATGCGTGAAAAAGGTGATTTAGGTGAAGTATATTCAGTAATCGGCTCTTATTTACAAGACTGGTTATTTTACGAAACAGATTATAACTGGCGTTTAGAACCAGATAAATCTGGAGATTCGCGTGCTATTGCCGATATTGGTTCGCATTTAATGGATATTATCGAGTATATCACAGGCTTAAAAACAGTTGAAGTAATGGCTGATTTTAATACTATCCACAAAACTCGTAAGAAACCATTGAAACCAGTAGAAACCTATTCAGGTAAAATGCTTCAACCAGAAGACTATGCTGATGTACCTATCACTACTGAAGACCATGCCAACGTATTATTGCGTTTTGACAACGGAAATCGTGGTTCGGTAACGGTATCACAAGTTTCAGCGGGGCGCAAAAACCAATTGAAACTAGAAATTTCTGGCGGCAAGAAAACATTTGCTTTCAACTCAGAAGCACCAAACGAACTTTGGATTGGTAACCGTGATGGCTACAACCAATCGTTAATGCGTGACCCTTCTTTAGCGTATCCAGAAGCAAGTGCTTTGATGACTTTCCCTGGTGGACACAATGAGGGTTTCCCTGATACTTCTAAGCAATTATTCAAAGAAGTATATGCGGCCATTGCCGAAGGTAAACAACCAGAAAAACCAAACTATCCTACTTTTGCCGATGGTTATAGAGAACTATTAATCTGCGAAAGAATCCTTGATAGCCACAGAAGCCAAAGCTGGGTGAAGGTATAGCGTTTAGTGATGTTATAAAGTTGTGAGTTAGTGAATGGTGAATAAAAATTCATTACGACGCTAATTCACAACTATAAAATTTATTGTTACTACACAATCAGACAATAAAGTGCAAAATAGTTTTACAAATAGAGAATTTGCAGAAACAATGTTCCAAAGAATAAAAAGCTTTGGACTTAGGTGTATTCCTGTTTGTGATGAATTATTTTTAAGGTCGTTGTCTGCCAAAAATATTGCACGACAATTAGCTCGCTCTTCTGCTTCAACTGTTGCTAATTATCGTGCTGTAAGAAGAGCAAGAAGTAACAGAGAGTTTTTTGCCAAATTAAGTATTGTCATTGAAGAACTGGATGAAAGTATTTTTTGGATAGAATATTCAATTGATGCTAATTTCTTTCAAGAAGTAAAATTGAAAAGTTTAATGGAAGAAGGAAATGAAATATTAAAAATTCTATCAAAATCTAGAAAAACAACACGAGAACTATTGAGAAAAAAGAGTTCAGACTCATAACTCACTCATTCACAACTCACAATTAATTCCATGAAAACAATCAAAGGACCAGCTATATTTTTAGCTCAATTTTTAGATAATACAGAACCTTTTAATACGCTTGATTCTATCACTTCTTGGGTAGCTGATTTGGGATACAAAGGGGTACAAATTCCTACGTGGGATGCTCGTGCTATCGACCTTCAATTAGCAGCAGAGTCAAAAACGTATTGCGATGAACTAAAAGGAAAATTGGCTGATAAGGGTATCCAAATCACTGAACTTTCAACGCACTTACAAGGACAGTTAGTAGCAGTAAACCCTGCTTATGATGTAATGTTCGATGGGTTCGCTCCAGATTCAGTAAAAGGCAATCCGAAAGCTCGTACAGAATGGGCAGTTCAGCAATTGAAGTGGGCTGCAAAAGCGTCTCAAAACCTAGGCTTGAATGCGCATGCTACTTTCTCTGGTGCTTTGATGTGGCATACGGTATATCCTTGGCCACAACGTCCTGCTGGTTTGGTTGATCAAGGCTTTACAGAATTAGGAAACCGTTGGTTACCAATTTTGAATGCTTTCGACGAAGCAGGTGTTGACCTTTGCTACGAAATCCACCCTGGTGAAGATTTACATGATGGCGTTACTTTCGAAATGTTCTTAGAAAAAGTAGGCAATCACAAACGTGCTAACTTGCTTTACGACCCATCTCACTTTGTATTACAATGTTTAGATTATTTACAATACATTGATTTCTATCACGAAAGAATCAAGATGTTCCACGTAAAAGATGCTGAGTTTAATCCAACAGGAAAACAAGGTGTTTATGGTGGCTATCAGTCATGGGTAAATCGTGCTGGTCGTTTCCGTTCTTTGGGCGATGGTCAGGTTGATTTTGGTTCTATTTTCTCTAAATTAACACAATACGGTTATGATGGCTGGGCAGTGTTAGAATGGGAATGTGCTATTAAAGACCCTGTTCAAGGTGCTACTGAAGGTGCTCCATTTATTGATTCACACATTATTCAGGCAACATCTAAAGTATTTGATGATTTTGCTGGTGGTGGTGCTGATGTGGAATTGAATAAGAAAATTTTGGGAATTTAATTGCTCTTTTCTATTAGCGGGCGACTTATTAGCTTTCATAAAATAAACGTTCTTTGATTTTTTGAGTAAATTTCATTACAAATATTTCCAAGAAAGTTA
>NZ_JBWKYN010000219.1:0-8875 GCF_059423785.1 Arcicella sp. GW458-12-2-14-TSB2
ATATCCTCTCACCACACAAAAGCTAATTTCGGAATTTAATCTATTGCAACATGATTTTTATCAAACAAACATACGAGGAAAGAAAAGTAAGGACAGTACAATAATAAATACAAACCTTTTAAAACACATTATTTCAGTAGAAAATTAGGGCTAAATCAAGTTTATTATGTATTGATAATACTACAAACTATATTCTTTTACCGTATCAATAAAGCATTTTACTTTTTCTGGGTCAGTATCTGGGTATACGCCATGCCCTAAATTGGCAATGTATTTTTGTCCGCCAAATTGCTGAATCATCGAGCGAGTATGTGCCTTTATTTCAGCGAATGAGCCATACAATACACATGGGTCAAGGTTTCCTTGTAGCGTTTTACTATCGCCAATTAATCTTCTAGATTCGGCAATGTCCATGTTCCAGTCTAAACCTATTGTTTCGCAATTTAATTTACCCATTTCTTCACGAGCGAAGAAAGCACCTTTAGCAAATACCGTCACGGGTACTTCCGTAATGGCATCGCAAATCTGAGCAATATATGGCAATGAATAAATACGGTATTGTTCAGGTGAGAGAATACCTGCCCAAGAGTCAAAAATCTGCACAAGGTTGGCTCCCGCAGCTATTTGTGCTTTTAAATAAGCAATAGTACTATCGGTGATTTTCTGTAGAAGAGCATGCGAAAGTTCAGGTTCTGAATACAAGTATTTCTTAGCCTTCGAGAACGTCTTTGAGCCTCGTCCTTCTATCATGTAGCAAAGCAAAGTAAAAGGAGCACCAGCAAAACCTATTAGTGGTACACGACCATTCAGTTCTTTCTTTACAATTCTGATGGCATCTAATACATATTTCAGTTCTACCTCTGGGTCTGCAATACGAAGCTTATCCACATCTGCCATTGTTTTAATTACCTCTGGAAAGATTGGCCCTACTTTTTCTTCCATCATATACGGCAAGCCCATAGCTTCGGGAATGACCAAAATATCTGAGAAAATAATGGCTGCATCTACGCCTAAAATATCAACAGGTTGGATGGTTACTTCGGCAGCTAGTTCGGGCGTTGTAGCCAACTGAATAAAACTCCCTGCTTTCTCACGAACAGCACGGTATTCAGCTAAAATTCTTCCTGCCTGACGCATCATCCAAACGGGTACACGTTCTACTTGCTCGCCACGGGCGGCTCTTAACAATAAATCATTTTGTAAAATTTCCATATAAACTACACGATTGCATGAATCGTTTGTGGTATTGATAAAAGCGAATCGTCTTAATCGCTGTAATTCTCACAAAGATACGATTGTTTCATTAGAGTGGATTTTTGATACTGAAATAAATCGTTGTGCTTTCCCTTAGATTATGATTAGTTTGTGAGATAATTGTCGTTAAAAAGCTTAGAAGCAAGAGAAGTGCTAAATCTTCCGTAAATTTGTAAAAGTTTAAAAAAGAAGTATTGCCTTTAACAAGTAGGCGTACTATTTTAACATTAGTTTTATGAAAATCACAGAAGCAATATTTTTACAGAGTAATACAGAATACGAAAAATGCCCCAAACCTGATAAACCAGAATATGCGTTTATTGGTCGTTCGAATGTGGGTAAATCATCGTTAATCAATACGATTGTTCAAAAAAAGGGCTTGGCTAAAACTTCACAAACGCCAGGGAAAACACAGTTGATAAACCATTTTTTGATTGACCAAAAATGGTATTTAGTAGATTTACCGGGCTATGGTTATGCCAAAATCAGTAAAACAGAACGTGAAAAGTTTGAGTCGATGATTCATGATTATCTTTCAAACCGTGAAAATTTATTATACACTTTTGTATTAGTAGACATTCGTCACGAGCCACAGAAAATTGATATGGAATTTATCAATCGTTTGGGCGAAGAGGGCATTCCCTTCTGTTTAGTTTTCACGAAGGCTGATAAATTATCTAAAACGGCTGCTGACAGAAATGTTGCTTTGTATCAAGAAAAGTTACTGGAAACATGGGAAGAAATGCCACAATTTTTTGTAAGCTCTTCCGTTAATGGCTCTGGTAGAGAAGAAATCCTTCATACAATTAGTGACCTAAACCAAGAGTTCAAAGCTTGAAAAATATCTACCTCGTTAGGTTTTCAGCCTTAGTACTATTTTGCTAAGAACTAATTGAGTAATTTTGCAAAAACAAATCATTAAAATAAAACATGGAATTATTAAAAGAAATAGCCAATATTTCTGGCCAAAGTGGGTTATACAGAATTTTAAAACCAACACGTACAGGAGTTATTGTTGAAAGTTTAGATGGCAAAAAAGCTCGTTCGGTTGTGGGAGCCAATGCACGCGTATCTGTATTAAAAGATATTTCAGTATATATTGAAGATCACCAAGATGCAGCAATGCCTCTAGCAAATATTTTCTTAAAAATCAGAGAAACACATGGTGAAAAGATTGAATTGAACACAAAAAATGCTACGGAGGCTGATCTTTTTGATTTCTTAGGTACGGTAGTTCCTAATTTCGACCGTGAACGTGTTCATGGGTCAGATGTGAAAAAAATGATTAACTGGTATAACATCATTTCACAGAATTTACCAGAAGCATTTGAAGTAGAAGAAGCTACTGAGGAAGCTGTTGAAACAGAAGAAACAAAAGCAGAAGAAGCTTAACAATACGATGTAATAACTAAAAAAGGCTTGGATGTTTGATAACACCCAAGCCTTTTTTAGTTATTACGCTGTTATATATTCCGTTCTTAATTCATAACCATTTTGGGAAAACGATACGATTGTGAATCATACACCATCAATTGGTCTATCTCTAATTCAAAATAGCTATATAGTGGCGAACGTTCTAGGTATTTATGAACACTTTCCTTGCTTTTAGCATTGACAATAATCCATCCTTTGCCAGCTTCTGCTGAAATAGCATAAGAATCAATTACTCCTTTCAGAATTAAGTCGTTGATAACACTACGATGTTCAGGCACTAAACTCATGAACTCTTGGTCAACACTAAAATATACGGTTACTTGGTATTTGTTCATATTGATAAAAAATTGTGGCTCGAATTAAAAATACTAATATTGTGCCAACAAAAAAAATACCTTGACAGTTCGTTAACGCCGTCAAGGTATTTTTTTAATCTTGAAAAGTATTAGCTTTTTTTGCTTTTTCCTTTAGACTTCGCAGCTAGTGAATTAATCCAACCTGCTATTTTCAAAGCATCTTCTTTAGGTACTTTCAAAGCAGCCATTGGTGGATAACCTGGCCAGTTTGATGGCTTAGGAGCACCGATTAATTCTACGATTTTTTCATTCGTATATTTCTTTTTTGCAACATCTGTATAGGCAGGACCAACTAATCTAGCATCTACTTTATGGCATGCTGTACAAGCATACTTTGTTACAAGTGGCTTAATATCTTCAGGAAAATCCTGTGCTTTTGCATTAATTGCTAGGGCTGAAAGCAACATCGCACTTAATATCGTTTTTTTCATAATAAAGAAAAGAAAGGGTTACTGATGTATTGATTAAATCTTATTGTTGTATAAAATAATGAGACATAAGACTAGTTCGCCTTTTAAGTAATATAACTTATAACGACAAACATACTTGCTTGTTTTTGTACTTGATGTTAATGATATGTTAATGATTTGCTCTGTAGGCGTCTACAGAGGCTCTTACACTCCCATGTTGTTGTAGTAAGCTCTCGGCTTCTTCACGGCTAATGCCTAGCTCTTCCATCACCATATTTTCAGCCCTAACTACCAATTTATTATTGCTTAATTGCATATCAACCATTCTGTTTCCTCTTACTCTTCCCAATTGAATCATCACAGAGGTGGAAATCATATTCAAAATAAGCTTCTGAGCCGTTCCAGATTTCATACGCGTACTTCCTGTTACGAACTCTGGGCCTGGTATTGCTTCAATCTTAAATTCAGCTGCTTTTGATATTTCGCTGTCTTCATTACATGAAATCGAGCCTGTCAATAAGCCGTTTTCACGGGCTTTGTTCAAACCACCAATTACATAAGGCGTTCTTCCAGATGCCGCAATACCGATTACGGTATCTAACTCATGAATATCATAAGCTTCTAAATCTTTCCAAGCTTGTTCTATATCATCTTCGGCATTTTCTACGGCCTTACGAATGGCACCATCGCCCCCAGCAATCAAACCAATGACTAAATCAAAAGGTACGCCAAAAGTAGGCGGACATTCAGAGGCATCTACGATTCCTAAACGACCACTTGTGCCTGCTCCGATATAGAAAAGCCTGCCTCCTTTTTTCATTCTAGGAACAATTGCCGAAACAAGTTTTTCTATTTGCGGGATTGCCTTCTCTACAGCATAAGGCACTGTTTTATCTTCATTATTGATGCCTTCTAAAATCTCACGCACAGACATCTCATCAAGGTTATCATACCGTGAGGTTTCTTCTGTGGTAAGGGCTTCTAAATTAATTTCGGTCATGATGATTATAATTCTTTCAGAAAAGGTAAAATCAACACTAATACCTCTCTTTAATCTATGTTCTTAAGATATTTCTTTGCTTTTGCTCACTTCTATCTTTTTGCAAATATAACAATTTAGCATTTTAATTAAGCACTGTATTGTATTGACTATTTTGTGATTAATTTAAAATTCAGAAGAAAATCGCAATATTTTATACTATTACTTATGATTCTGTATAGTATTTAAAGAATAAAGGTATTGTTTCTATGCCTTTATAATAGTTAAATAAGCCATAATGCTCGTTAGGAGAGTGAATCGCATCTGAATCTAACCCAAAGCCCATCAATACAGTTTTCAAGCCTAATTCTTTCTCAAATAAAGCAACAATTGGGATACTTCCTCCACCGCGAGTAGGCACTGGTTTCTTGCCAAAGCTCTCTTCCATTGCTTTTTCGGCTGCTTTATATTCCTTAGAGTTTGTCGGGGTAACATAAGGTTCGCCACCATGATGCGGACGAACGCTTACCTTAACTCCTGCTGGAGCGATAGACTCAAAGTGTTTGGTAAACAGTGCTGTTATTTTATCTGATTGCTGATTAGGCACTAATCTCATAGAAATCTTTGCTGAAGCTTTTGAAGGCAATACCGTCTTGGCACCTTCTCCAATATAACCTCCCCAAATACCATTCACATCTAACGTTGGACGAATGGATGCTCTTTCTAACGTAGAATAGCCTGTTTCTCCTCTTACATCATCAATGCCCAAATCTTTCTTATATTCGGCTAAGTTGAATGGCGTTTGTGCCATAGCTTCACGTTCAGCAGGTGTTAATTCTACCACATCATCATAAAAAGTAGGAATAGTGATATGATTATTTTCATCATGTAATGAAGCAATCATTTTGCTCAGCACGTTGATAGGATTAGCCACCGCACCTCCATAAACACCTGAGTGTAAATCTCTATTTGAACCCGTTACTTCAACTTCTAGATAACTCAACCCTCTCAATCCAACATCAATGGAAGGAATATCATTGGCAATAATAGCCGTATCAGAAATCAAAATAACGTCTGCTTTTAATCTTTCTTTATTGGCTTTTACAAAAGTTCCGAGGTTATCAGAACCTACTTCTTCCTCGCCCTCAATCATAAACTTTACGTTGCATGGCAAAGCGTCAGTAGCAACCATTGTTTCAAAAGCCTTGATGTGCATATATACTTGTCCTTTGTCATCACAAGCTCCGCGAGCATAGATTTTTTCATCTTTTACTACAGGCTCAAATGGAGGAGAATCCCACAGATTTAAGGGGTCTGCTGGTTGTACATCATAATGCCCATATACCAAAATAGTAGGCAGTGATTCATCTATTATTTTTTGTCCAAAAACAATCGGATGCCCTGCTGTTTCACTTATTTCTGCAAAATCAGCCCCAGCCGTTTTAATTTTATCAGCAATAAATTCAGCGGCTTTTCTAACATCATCTTTATATTTGCTATCAGCACTTATTGATGGAATTCTTAGCAAGTCGAGTAATTCAGATAAGAAACGCTCTTTATTAGCTTCAATATAGTTTTTCATGTTGTCGTGATTGTGTAATGAATGATTCATTATTTTAATTTTGAAACAATGAGCCAAAAAAAATACCTTCCGACACAAAAATGTCAGAAGGTACAAATATAATATGTTCTACCGATTTAAACGGATTCTTTCTTTCGACGAAGGTAAATTCTGCTTTCTTGTCCTTTGAATAACCTCACTACGTTTTTACGGTGAGTAATTAGGATAAGTAGGAATAAAATGAAACCAAAAATAATTACTAGGTCGTTTTCTTTACCAAAAGTCTTTAATAAAAGTAATATTGGGAAAGACAAAGAGGCAATAATGGCTCCTAATGATACATAGTGAAATGAGATAAAAACCAAAAAGAAAATCACCATACAAACCAAGGCAGCTTCTGGATGTACCGACATCACCATTCCTAACAAGGTAGCTACTCCTTTTCCTCCTTTGAAATTAGAAAATACAGGGAAAATATGACCCAAAACCGCCGCAAACCCAAAAAGTAATTTCAAATTTTGACATTCACTCCACTCAATAAGGTGACCATAGTACATCATTAATGCTAGTGAAGTAGCTATCCAGCCCTTAATAGCATCAATTAATAATACAATCGTTCCTGCTCTTTTACCTAAAACCCTAAACGTATTAGTAGCCCCTGCATTACCACTGCCATGTTTACGAATATCAAACCCAAAATAAGCTTCACCATACCAAATAGCAGTTGGAATAGACCCCAGTAAATATGCTGCGATTGTACAAGAAATTATAAGTACTAAAATTGACATTGATTGAAAGTAATTAATATACGTTGACTGTGCTATTATTTTCGTTAAAACAAATATAAATTAAAAATCATTAAAACAAGAAACCCTCTAAAAGTTCTTAAAATTGTACAAATTGGCTCTTTTAAATGTTTTATTTTTAATTAGATGTTAAGTTTTCATTTATCTAAATATGAACGTTGATGGAAATATCACCCAAAAAAACAGCCTTGATACTTCATCAGTATCAAGGCTGTTTTTCTTTATCGAATGGATAAATTTTAGCTTTTGTCTCCCCCGATTTTTCTATATACTAGGGTGGCACTGTCTTTCTCTTTATAGTAAATACTCCCTTCAATGGCTTTAGTAAATTCTTCAGCATAAGTATCTCCCACAGGAATCCTCACTACTTTATCCAAGATTACTTCATCCCCTTCTATCCCTGTTATTTTCTCAGTAGAGATAATATAAGAACGGTGAATCCTCATGAAACGGTCTTGTGGTAAGCGTTTTTCTAAATCCGAAAGCGTAAGGTTAGTTGTTATGCGCTCTTCCTTGGTATAGATTGACGCATAGCTTTTCTGAGCTTCCATATATACCACATCTTTATAAAGAACTTTATGAAATTTTCCTTTTACATCCACCTTCACAAAAATAAATTCCTCTCTTTTGGTGGGTGGTTCTGGTACTGTTTCTATTGTTTTAGTCGGGTCTTCAACAAGGGTCATATTGAAAGGCATTTTATTAACTGCCTTCAAAAAACGTTGATATGAAAAAGGTTTTACTAAGTAATCTAATACGCCATACTCAAAACTTTTCAAGGCATATTCTTGATACCCCGTTGTCATCACAAATTTCACTTTGTTTTCAAATAAGCTCACCAAATTTAGTCCATTCATTCTTGGCATCTGAATATCTGCAAACACTAAATCCACCTCTCTAGACTGCAAAATCCCTACTGCTTCCATAGGGTTGGTTGTAGCAGCCACTAAATTAAGGAAGGGTGTATCATTGATATAATCCACCAAAAGATCTAATGCAGATTGTTCATCATCTACCACAATACAATTAATCATTTCTTCAGAAGGTTAAAATTTACTGTAAATATAACCGTATAGTCTTCTTCGCCATCTATTATTTCTAAACTATGGGCTTCAGCTGGATACGTCGTTAAAAGTCGTTTTTTAATATTTTTAATCCCTATACCTGTTTTTCCTGCATCGGCAATGGCATTTGGATAAGGGTTTTTCTTGTTAGAGGCAATAAACACAAATTCATCATCAATCAGCGTCGCTCTAATACGGAAGGCTATTTCTGGGTCATCAAAAATCCCATGTTTAATGCCATTTTCAACGATGGTAATCAGCACCATCGGTACAATTCTGTGATAAGTAAAATCGCCGTCTTCTTCAAAGTCAATATATACCTTATAATGAAAACGTTGCATGTGTAATTCTATATACTGCTTCACAAAGTCTAACTCTCCGCTCAAACTCACCTCATCTTCTTGTGACTTCGTACTAGTAGCATATCTTAACATTTCAGCAAATGCCAATACAATATCTCCTGCTTCACGAGATGCTTTTCTTACCCTTTCAAAAATCATATTAAGGGTATTGTACATAAAGTGCGGATTTATTTGGGCTCTTAAAAATGCCATTTCCGCCAAGGCTTTTTCTTTCGCTAAGATAGCTATTTCCAATTCTTGTTTAGCAATTTTCGCTTCCTTTTCTGCAAGAGCAATCTTTTGTTCACTTATTTCTCTATCGCGAGCGGCAATTTCAATTTGTTGATTGATTGATTTCTCTGCAAAGTAATAGCCTAACGCATAGAAAGTATAAATCTGAGCACTCCAAAAATTACGAGTTAATCGTTCTGCATTAATCTCTGCTCCTGGATAATCAGGAAAAAAGAATTTGATTGAATAGGCATTAATAATGGAAAATATAAAAACAGTTAAAAAACATAGAATAATGACTATAGTGTATTTTTTTGATGTCAAAAACTTAGGATAAATAAATAATGTACTGCAATAGAATATCATTATCCAGCAAGCACAATTTATCAAGATTATTATACTTGAAGCTAAATCAAATTTAAGTATTGCAATTATATAG
>NZ_JBWKYN010000220.1:0-8769 GCF_059423785.1 Arcicella sp. GW458-12-2-14-TSB2
GTATATATTTAAGGTAGCTATAATTCGTTTAGAAGTCATTGACAAACTTATTACAATAATATAACTGAATTTAACAAAAATTGAAGTGATTAAGAACAACCTTTAACACTTTAATGCTGTCAGTAGTATTATAAAATACTTTGTTAATCAATGATTTTGTAAACCTCCTGTTTAAAATAATATGAAAAAAACTATACTCTTAATTATAATAATTCTCTTCTCGTTTTTCAAAGTGCAAGCCACCCATATCGTTGGGGGTGAAATAGAACTGCAAGTCGTCAAAAACCAGCCTAATGTATCACATAGCCTAAGTCTTAATTTGTATTTTGATGACATTAATGGTAGTATGGGAGCGAGAGATGCAACTATCAATTTAGCTGTTTTTAGGAAAAAAGATAACCTATATTTAGGCTATGCAGTTTTACCAATCGTCAGCGATAGTTTAATTAGCTATTCCAATCCAGCTTGTTTACAGAATAACTCTGTAAGAACCCGCCTGATACGCTATAGCACATTGATATATTTGAGTCCTGATAATTTTGATGATGCAGGAGGCTATTACTTTGCATGGGAGCGTTGTTGTAGAAATAATATTATCACTAATATTCAAAATCCAGAGGCTGCAGGTTCGGTATTTTATTTGGCTTTTCCTGCTCAGAAGCAAAATGGAAAAGCCTTCACTAACTCATCTCCAAAATTCGGTAAACTCACTGGTGATTATATTTGTAGAGGACGCCCCTTTGTTTTTGAGTTTGGCGCTACTGATGCAGATGGAGACAGCCTAGTTTATTCTTTAGTGACGCCCTATAATGGTTATTCAACTACACTGGCCCCTAAGCCAGACTTGCCTACTGGTAGTAGCAATTATCCACTTGTGCGCTGGCAAACTGGTTTTGGTGTTAATAACATGATTCCAGGGCCACAGCCTCTGCGAGTAAATGCCAGAACGGGACAATTGACTGTAACGACGGATTTATTAGGGCTATATGTGTTTTGTGTGCTAACAGAAGAATACAGAAATGGCAAGAAGATAGGAGAGGTGCGAAGGGACTTTCAACTAAAGGTAATCGATTGTCCTACGAATAACCCTCCGCAAAGTTTTTTAAGAGAAAAAGGGAAAGGTGTTTTTACAGATGTTACTCAGACCATCACAATTAAGGCAAACGAAAAAAAATGCCTAGATTTTTTAGTGACAGATTTAGATCCGAATCAGACATTAAACTTAAAGATTCAGCCGACTAATTTTACAGGGTCGTTTACATTATCTCCAACATCCATTCATACAAGTACTTATAAAGATACGCTAAGGGCTGAATTATGTTTTGATGAATGTACAGCTAGTTTTGATGGCAAGCCATTACTCTTTGATGTAATAGCTTCAGATGATGGTTGTCCGCAGCCTCTAATAAGCACCTTAAAAGTAAAGGTAATTATTGAACCAGCTTTGAATAATAAACCCATTATTTCTACAGATTTATTAAATAGAAAGGGCGAAACTGTAGTTAATAGCCTAATGAAATTTAATTTATTTGGGAAAGATATTGATAATGATAATATCACGATTACCGCCAAAGGAAGAGGCTTTAATTTAGCAGATGTTGGAATGAATTTTGGTTCTATTTCTGGATTAGGAACAGTTAGTTCTCCTTTTACTTGGACACCCACTTGTAGTGCCGTTAGGACTACCGATTATATTGTAGATTTCTATATAATTGATAATAGGTGTGGTAGAAATTTGAAAGATAGTATCTCTGTTAATTTAAAGGCTTTACCAATTGATAGCCGACCACCCAACGTTGTGACTTCTTTAGCGAAAAATGAAATTGAAATTATATTGGATGGAACCGATGTTCAGCCTATTAATTTTGACGTTACTTCGCAAGACCCTGATGCTGACCCGATAAAATTGTATGCTGTAGGAAAGGACTTTGATTTATCGAAAATAGGAGCGGTATGGACTGATAAAAATGGTGTGGCAAAAATAATTAACCCCTTTGCATGGAAAATAGACTGTAGTTTATTGAATGGGAAAGATCAGGCAAGTTATGTGATTAATTTTATTACGGAAGATAATTCTTGTAGCCCCAATAGATTTGATACAGTATCTGTGAATATAGTATTGAAAAGCAAAATAGTAGATTATCAGACTTTTAAGCCAGTTAATGTATTTACGCCCAACGGAGATGGAAAGAATGAATACTTTACTTTGACAGATTTACCTGAGAATAATTGTTTTGAAAAATTTGAATACATCCAAATTTTTAATCGTTGGGGATCGATGGTTTATGAATCTAAAGATAGAGATTTCAAGTGGTCTGGTGGTGAACACGCTTCCTCAGAATATTATTACCTATTAAAATTTACTAAACGAGAGTTCAAAGGATGGGTCAATCTTATTCGGTAATTATAATTTAATATCCCGTATTTTATGGGTTTCACCTTCTATTGCCAAATAGGTATTGACAAATACCTCACGAGCTTCTGCTAGATGAGTATCCAATTCTTTGTATCGTGAGGAATAATGACCGATAATAAGCTTGCCTACGTGTGCTTTTTTGGCAATCAAGGCAGCTTGTTTGGTCGTAGAATGATTGGTTTGGATGGCCCTTGGTAACAATTCATCTAGGAAAGTAGCTTCATGATACAACAAATCTACATTTTTAATGATGTCAATAATGGCTTCGTTATAAAGGGTATCAGAGCAAAATGCATAGCTACCACTTTTTAAAGATGGGATAGTATAGTCTTCATTTTTATATTTTATACTACCATCATCATTCAAAATATCTTCGCCATCTTTCAATCTTTTGATTTGCTCAAAAGTTAAATCTGTGGGTCTTCTAGTCTTAATAATTTTTCTTTTTTTTCTTCTTTCTTGAAACAAGAAACCACAGCAAGGCACCCGATGGATTAATGGGATAGTAGTAATTTTTACGTGTTCATTCGTAAAAAGTAAGTACGATTTTTCTGTTTGAGTTTCAGTAAAATGTATTTTGAAATTTAAGCGAGTGTCAGAATACTTTAATTGGATAGTAATGATTTCTGCTAAACCTTTCGGCGCAAAAATCCATAAATCCTCTATTCTACGATGCATATTCAGCGTAGATAAAAGTCCGATTAATCCAAAGAAATGGTCACCGTGGAGATGTGTAATAAAAATATACTTAAGTTTTGTAGTCCTGATTTTATAGTGAAGTAGCTGATTTTGAGTGCCTTCTCCACAGTCAATCAAATAACCATCCTGCTCAATCTGTAAGTGATGAGCCGTTGGGTTTCTCGTTAAAACGGGTGTGGCAGACCCCGTGCCTAAAATGGTTAGTTGAAAACTCAAATTGTTTGCTGATTGTGTAAATACTGAAATCAATACTATTATAATAGTTCAAGATACTGATTTATTATAAAAGAGGTCAATTTTTTGAACTGACCTCTTCTACATTATACTAATAATCATCATCTGAACTGCCGCCTTCGCCGTATTCACCGTGATCGTATTCATCATCTTCGTCTGATTGGAAATCATTTTCCAATTCATTCAAATATACTGCATCGATTGCTTCTTGAACCGTAGGCATTACGGTTAATTCTTCAATTTTAGCGGCATCTAACTGGTCAATTATTTCATCATTCTTTGTTACGATAATTAATAAACCTAATTCGTTCAAACAGATTTTATTGGCTTTACGAATAACAGAAATACCATGACCGTCTAGCTCAATAATTTGATTAAATTCAATAATGATATTGCCATAGCCTTCTCTGAAAAGCTGGCGAACGATTTTCTCTAAATCAGTATGATTTTCCTGCGTTAAAGCAGTTTCTTTAAGTTCGATTAGAGCATACTGCTCATTTTTTTCTACCTTAAATTCCATAAATTGTTGTAATTTCTTGTTTTACTTCTTACAAAGACTTTAAATAATTGTTCACATTTTCCTCAACTCTAACCAAAACATCTTCAGAATCATCTTTAATGAATTTTTTGCCTGTTACTTGTTCAAAAAGTTCAATGTAGCGTTCTGAAACTTGATTTACCCATTCGTCCGTCATTTCAGGAATGACTTGACCATCTTTCCCTTGAAAACCATTCGCAATTAACCATTCACGCACAAATTCTTTAGAAAGCTGCTTTTGGGCTTCATTATTTTTTTGGCGTTCTTCGTAACCTTCGGCATAAAAATAACGAGAAGAATCTGGTGTGTGAATCTCATCAATTAAAGTGATTTGATTATCCTTTTTCCCAAATTCATATTTAGTATCCACTAAAATTAATTTTTGTTCGGCTGCCATTGCTGTTCCTTTCGCAAAAAGGGCAAGGGTATATTTTTCAAGCTGGCTATATTCTTCTTCAGACACTAAACCTTTGGCTAAAATTTCCTCTCTTGAAATATCCTCGTCGTGTCCTTCATGCGCTTTCGTAGTAGGCGTAATAATTGGCGTAGGCAGTTTGTCGTTTTCCTTCAAGCCTTCTGGCAAAGTTACACCACATAAAGTACGTAAGCCAGATTTATAAGTACGCCATGCATGACCAGCTAAATAGCCTCTTACGACCATTTCTACAGGATAAGTTTCACACTTCAAGCCCACACTTACGTTAGGGTCAGGACTTGCCACTAGCCAATTTGGTACTACATCTCTGGTTGCATTCAAAAAGTGTTCTGCAATCTGATTAAGTACTTGTCCTTTAAATGGAATCGCTTTAGGTAAAACTACATCAAAAGCTGAGATACGGTCTGAGGCAACCATTACCAAAAGGTTTTCAAAAGAATATACATCACGTACTTTTCCTTTGTAGAAACCTGTTTGGTTCGGAAAATTAAAATTAGTGTTTTTAATTACTTTCATTATGTTGTTTTGCGTGTTTAATCACGCTTATTTAAAGTCTGTGTTGTTAAATAATTGTTACAAAATTACCACAAACTTTTAGAGATTACATCCTTTCAATCACAATTGATGAAGCCCCTCCGCCACCATTACAGATACCCGCGGCTCCGTATCGTGCATTTTTTTGTTTCAAAATCCAAATCAACGTAGTTACTATTCTGGCACCCGATGCTCCTAGCGGATGTCCTAAAGATACAGCACCACCATTAATGTTTACTTTTTTGTGTGGAATATCCAATATTTTTTCGAATGCCAAAGGTACAACTGAAAAAGCTTCATTTACTTCAAAATAGTCAATTTCTTCTTTAATTAAATTAGCCATTTTGATAGCCTTTGGCAGTGCCACTGTTGGCGTAGTCGTAAAGAATTCAGGTTCTTGCTCTGCATCAGCCATTCCGATGATTTTTGCAATCGGTAATAAGCCCAACTTGTCAGCTTTCTTTTTCGACATTAACACCAATGCTGATGCACCATCACTTAAATTTGAAGAACTCGCAGCCGTTACAGTACCTCTTTTTTCAAAAATAGGTTTTAAATCAGGGATTTTTTCAAATTTAACCTTTTTGTATTCTTCGTCTTCCGTAATGAAAATACTGCCTTGTTTTGTTTTTACTTCTACAGGAATGATTTCGTCTTTGAATAATCCATTTTCTGTAGCTTGAGCAGAGCGTTTGTAGGAGTCGATAGTGTATCCATCCTGAGCTTCACGGCTAATCCCATATTTACGGGCAGTTCTATCTGCAAAAAATCCCATCGCACAGTTTTCATAAGCATCAGTCAATCCATCTTTTTCAAGACCATCTACCAATACCGATGAACCATATTTATAGCCAAATCTTGCATTAGGAACATAAAAAGGTGCATTTGACATACTTTCCATTCCTCCAGCTACTACAATATCAGCTTGCCCAAGCATAATACTTTGTGCAGCCAACATAATAGATTTTGTTCCTGAAGCACACACTTTGTTAATAGTAGTACATCTAGCCTGTGGTGATAATCCCGCACCCAAAGCCGCTTGACGAGCAGGCGCTTGGCCAATATTAGCAGAGACTACATTTCCCATTAATACTTCCTCCACGCTTTCGGGTTTAATCTTTGCTTTTTCAACAGCAGCCTTAATTGCGATACTTCCAAGTTGAGTAGCCGAGAAACTCGATAGTACTCCTCCAAAACTTCCAATCGGTGTTCTCACAGCCGACATAATATAAACTTCTTGCGTATTCATAAAATTGGTTCTTACCAGTTTTGTTTTGTTATTAATTTATTAGGGTTCTTAGTATTTACTTGGCGTTGCTGAATATATTGGATTTCGCTACTTTTCATAGCATCCAATATGGTCTTAGCTTTATCAACAGTTAAGCCATAATTTTTTAGCGTTTTCAGTAGTTCTTGTTGACTTTCATTTTTGGCGACTTCAACATTTTCCTGAGTAGGAGGTTTAGGAGGTATTTTTTGGGTACTTGGTGGTGGAGGCTTAGATGTTGACTCTTGTTTTGGCTTAAATCTTCTTTTCAATAATTCGTAATTAAACCTTGCGATATTATTTTCTGGCATCATCACTAAAGCTTTTTTAAAAAGAGTCAGCGCTTTGGCAGTGTCTTGCTGATTACAGAATATCAAACCCAATTGTACTAACGTAGTAGAAGTAAGTTTGGCTTCTTTTAAACCGCTTAATCGAGCATATATTTGACGAGCAGCTAGCGTGTCTTTAGCCTCAAAAAGAGCGTGTGCATAATTTAACGATACTTCAGGTGGTGTAAAAATAGATTGTTTAGATAAAATAAGATATTGGTTTGCTGCTTCACGATAATCTTTTTTTCTAAATGCAATCATTGCTTCGACTTTTGCTCTATTTCTTGTATTTACTTTCGAGAATGAGCCATTGTCAAGTATCCAAAGAAAAATATATAAAACAAATTGATTTAACAAGGTTGATTGATTTTAATAATTTTATGTGATAATAATAGATTAAACTTAATTAATAGCATAAAGTATAATCGGCATTAGTTTTTTTAAAAAGTATTAACAGAAAAATTATAATTGAAATGTTCTAACAGTAAAGAAAACGTCAATTCCTAGCAAAAATAATGCAATGATTAGAAAATAAAAATATTTATTTAACACAACATTAATTTGCTGATTATTTGAAAAAGTACTTTTTATTTGGCTAATTTCTGTAATTAATGCTGTCAAACTATTAGATATACTGCTTATTTCTAAGTATTTACCTTTGGCTTCATTGGTGATTTTTTTCAATGAAGTATTGTCTAATTTTGTAATGACAATATTCCCATCGTTATCTTTTTTGAAAGAATTTCCATCTTTTATCGTTGTCCCTTTCGTTGTGCCGATGCCAACGGAAAAGAAATTGATACCATGTTGTTTAATTTGCCCAATAATGTTTCTGTCATATTCATCCGAAAACTCGCCATCACTCACCAACACTATTGTCTTTGATTTATTCTTTGATTTTGATTTTTGCAATCTATTATAAGCCATTTCAAGGGCTGGATTAATCAACGAACCTCCACCCATCAATAGATTAGTATTGATTTTGGGTACAAATAAGCTTATTGCATTTTTATCAAAGGTAAGAGGTGATAATAAAAATGGTTCTTCTGAAAAAACAATAATGCCAATTCTGTCATAAGGGAATTGACTAATTACTCTGTTTATCTCAAATTTTGCTTTTTCAACTCTACTAGGTTGTATATCGGTTGCATCCATTGATTTGGAGACATCTACTACAAAAAATATTTCTCTGTTTTCAGCTTTTACGGCTTCATTCAACTCTCCGAATGAAGGATTAAGCAACGCAAGTATCATTAAACCGAAGTAGGCTGATCTTAAAAAAAACTTCAAAATACTTGAACGTGCGGTGGTTTTGAGTCGCCTTGCTATCCAAAAGACACGCCCTAAATAAATTAAGTACAATATAAAAAATATAGCGATAAACCAATATTCAGTTTTGCCTAGCCCTGAGTTTACATTCATTTTATAAGGAAGTAAAAAGATAATTGTCGTTTACCTCACTAGTAATTTTCTGATTAAAATTACAAATAAACCGAAAATACTGTACCAAGCAAAAAAAGGTAAAATCATTTTGGTTAATCCTAAACAAAGCAAACCACAAATTATTAATAATTGAAACCCCAGCCCTAGTAAAGAAAGCAAACTCATAAACCATTTTGGAAATTTCTTTACAGAAAGAGCAGGTTTGTCTAATACATAAACCAACGCATCAAAAACTAAATACAAACACAGAAATGCAATATGTAAAATATTAGTTAACCGCTGACTTTCATAATGATAACTAACAGGTTTTCTGAATTCAAGGATACGGCTAGTTTCATGGTTGTTCAAGCTTCTCCTCAAAATTACATAATAATAGTTATAAATCGAACATTGAAACTCAATCCCAAAGAAAGCCATCAGGAAGATTACCCTTGAAGAACTTTCAATAGTAAGAATACTAAATAGAATAAGTAGATTTATAATAAAATCAAAAATTGAATCAAGATACCTACCAATAATGGATGGATGTTTGGTAATTCTAGCAATTTCACCATCGACAGCATCCAAAATATTTTTGAGCATCAAGAAAATAGCTGCCAAAATATAATGATTGGTCTGGATACAATAAACACAAATGATACCAGCCAATAAGAAAACAAAAGTGACTTGAATTGCATTTACTTTTAAATTCGATAAATGATGAGCTAAAAACGTAGCAATAGGGCGTCCGTAGTCTGAGAAGTCAATAAATTTATCGTCAATCGAAAGCTTAGGCATAATTAATGGGAAAGTACTTATAAAACAATATGAGTAAAATACGCTATTGAATCAATAACTAATTTTTAAACTATTTGTTATGAAAAGTACTAATGC
>NZ_JBWKYN010000221.1:0-8640 GCF_059423785.1 Arcicella sp. GW458-12-2-14-TSB2
GTTGAAATATTTCAACTGACCCTTTTTTAGTTGGAGTTATTCATATTAAACTTCCGAAATAAAGCAATCAATAAGGATTCATTAACGCTAGTTTTGCAAAAAAGTCTTCAAACATTAAATGAGTATCTAAGTGATTATAAACCCGAATCGGTCTTCCTTTATGATTATATTCGTAAGCCCCAAACTTATTGATTTTGGGAGCCAACTTAACTACATAACTACTTGAGGAGGGGTCTGCTTCAAAAGATGATTGAAGAGCTGTTAATAATACTAGAGGACTATCTCCTAAAACATAGGTCTCGCCAATATTATAATAAGGTTTGATTCTCTTCATCAAATTTTCTAACACAGTAGTCAAATAATTCCCCACTTTTCCTGTTGGTTTCACCTTTACCAAAAGTTGCGAGTAAGAAACGATACATTGTCGATAGGCATTTCTTGGAATTTGCCACAAAGCAATATTTGATTTATTGAATACAACCGCCCCTGCCGAAATGTCTATTTTAAGGTTGTATTCTGGGTCAGAAAAATTGGGTGGAGGTAATGCCAAGTCGTTATATTCAGGGCCACCAATCCAAATTAATGTTAACTTATTGGCTATTTGTGGGTTGGTTAATACAGCCGAAGCAATCTCCGTTAAACCTGCTCCGCAAAGCACATACAAAGGCAATTTAGTATCAGTGCGTAAAGCTTCTTGGATAATAAAATTTACAGCCTCACTTTTCACAGGAGTACTGTCATTCAACATAGCAGTATTTGAACCCGCAAAGACAGGGATATTATTTTTGATAGCCATTACTTGTAATAATTCCTTTGCTTTGTTGGCAGCATTATCAGCTTGTGTTTTAGAAGGGTCAAAGCCATCATTAACACTTAAGTGAGAGCCAATAATACCTCTTATTTCCACCGAGGGTGAAAGTAATAAATGTGCAAGCTGAAACAACCCATCAGGGTCGCCACTGAAATCATTATCGACGATAACTCTCATTCGGGGTATTACAGCATTGTTACTCGTAACATTCTGAGCGCAAGTTGTAGCGGCTACTATTAGCAGAAGCATTAATAGTAGAAGATTGTGTTTTTTAAGCATTGTTTTTCATGGTTTAACAGATTGATTAGAAAGCCAAATTTACATTGGTTTTCCAACTAAATTAAATCCATGAAATTATTTTCGGTATTGTTGGTGTTTTTGGGTAGGTCGCAAATACTAACAAAACGTACATTACAAGGGGTAAGAGGACGTAGCAGCATTGTCAACTTTTTAAAAGTTGACAATGCTAACGAGGTTATCCTATTATGTTGGTTTGTTGCAGACATACGTGTCTTTGGGAATATGCTAGGGCGAATCTATTTACATAAGTACTTCACTTGCAGACTTAATCTGCGTTATCTTTATCGTTCCGATTCAAAAAAAGACTTACAGTAACGAGGGGAATACGATGGTGCAATTCTTTTTCTAATTGTTTAAATATTTATTAGGAACATTTGTAGGAAAATAGTCTATACTATATGCTGCTTTTAATAATAAAGAGACTACTTTATAGATTTGTTGCTCTGTTCTTTGAAATTGTCTAAGCAATCCCATCATTGCATAACTTATTGGATTTACTGATGGAATGAATGTTTCCCATTCATAACCTTTTTCCCATATTAATCCCTGCACTGTTAGTGACAAATCTGCACTTTGTGAAACAAGATATTCAAGTACGTCAAGGCAAGCATTTGCATGTTGATTAACAGTATGGAAAATTGGGCTTTGCCCTCCAAATCCGAAATTATCAACTCCAGCTTTGTTATTGATGTCGATTCCATGATTTACAAGAATTTTAGCACATGACAAATGGTTATATTCTGCACAAATATGCAAAAGGGATACTTGATATAGAGGAGTAAAAGTGCAGTTTAATGAATATTTTTTGTATAATAGTGTTTTGTCATTAGTCAGAAGTCTGTCAAGTGTTCTTGCATCATCAAGTAAAACAGACAATAATACTTTGTCTTCAAATTTTAAACCATAATCTACAAAAGCTTTAATGCAGTCTTTGAATTTAGGGCTTCGCAGATACATGTTTATCATTTCATAAACAAGAGGTTTGTCATTGTGTATTTGATTTGGGTCAATACCATTTTCAAAACATTCTATAATTCCTTCTACTGAGTGAATCTCAAAGTCTCCAATAATTTTATGTAAATAGTCCATTTGAAATGATTGTTAGGTGACTCATAAAATAATGTTCGCCTTTATTGTTTTGTCGCTAACCTACATCGCTTTTTAGATAACTACAATTAGTGCAAAGAAGTACTTCACTTGCAGACTTAGTCAGCGTTTTAAAGGGTAAATTCAATCTCTTTAAACATATTCATTTTCTAACATTTGTGAAGCAATTAAATCAAAATCATGTTTATTGATTTCTAAAAAGCCAAATCTGAGCGGATATCCCCACGACTTTTTATTTTGAATAAATTGTAAATCATTAATGAGTGGTAAGATAGAAACGGCTTTGCTCTCAAAGAAATGTATATTTCGCCTAAACGGACAAAACTCTGGTGACATCTGATACTGATAGACCTCTTCATCTTTTACTTGCCCGATGGCTGTAAACTCTTGGCATTTATCATCTTGCCCCATGATGAGTTTTCCTGAATAATAAACGATATAATCATAAGGTCTCATTCTTCTAAGAGGGGAAGACTTTCCATGACAAGCTTGGGCAATACCTTCAGCAATGCCATTTTGAACGTGGTCTTTAGAAGCCACTATTATCCAATATTTCGTTTCAGCCATTGTAGTATTATTTTGTTGTCATAAATATAACGTACACGACTATAAAAAGCGACAAAAAAAAGATTTTGAAATGTTTACTTATAAATGTTAAACGAGTTAGGATTAAAAGGGTATTTACTTAATATAATTGGGAGATTCGCATTCTAACCAATATTCTACAATTATTTTTATGGTACTTTTTAATTTTTCAAAAGTATTAGGCTTAACAAAAAAGCCTTGCACTGACTTTGAATAAGCATCAACAACGTACTTTTGTTCGGCACTTGTAGTAAAGAATAAGTACGGAATACATTTTATTCTTAAATCTTCGTTTGTATTAATTTTTTCTCTTAATTCTATGCCGTTTAATTTGGGCATATTTATATCTGAAAGGATAAGGAAAGGTTCTAGTGAGGTCTTAATCAAGTAGTCAAGTGCTTTTTCTCCTTCTTTAAAATAGATAATTTCGTTTTTAAAATTAAGCTCTTTAAAAATTTCATCTAAAATCTCTTGATCGTCGATATCGTCTTCTATCACTATTATTGGCCCAGTTTTGTTCATTTTTTAGTTTTATATATTTTTAAAAAGCATTAAATCAGACCTTCTTATTCTAATGCTGGCAATAAGCAAAATGTAATCATTAAATACAACTAACATTGAAAGTTAAATGATGTTTTACAAAATCATCTTATAACCCATATCAAAAAATCTACAGTATATTGCAAATAAAATATTAATCCCCAAATGACTTTCAGAAATCGTCTTCAATATTTACTCGTTAAACGTCTCCAAATTGCTAACAAAATGGCTTTGTCGCTGATTCAATCTGGGGTGATTATGGTCAATGGTTTGGTGGTTCATGAGAATGTCATTATCAACCTTGAAGATGAAGTCGTTTATAATAATCAACTTATCAAAGAAGGTAAAAAAATGATTTATCTAGCCTTCTATAAACCCAGAGGCATAGAAACGACATTGAATACAAACATTCCTGAAAACCTGAAAGAGATTTTGCCTTTTGAAGACGCGCTGTTCCCAGTAGGCAGACTAGATAAGGAATCAGAAGGCTTATTATTATTGACCAATGATGGTCGGCTGTTTGATAAAACCCTTCGTAAAGAACACCAAACTGAAAAAGAGTATCTAGTGACGGTCGATAAAGTAATAGATGAAGAATTTATTACTAGAATGTCAAACGGTATACAAATCATGGGTAAAATGACTTTGCCATGCAAGGTAGAAAAAATCACGGATTTCAGTTTTAAGATTATTTTAGTGCAAGGGTTGAATAGACAAATCAGGAGAATGTGCTATCAATTGCACTACGAAGTATTAGAACTTATCAGAACCCGAATAGGGAATGTATTATTAGAAAACCTAACGCCCAGTACATACAGGCATTTATCAATGACAGAAATTCAACAGGAAGTTTAGCCAATGATAGGTATAAGCAAAATGTTTTGCTATTTTCGTCTTTCATTCATCAATTAAAAATCATGAACAAAAAACACTTTACTAAATTATTATTAACCCTGATACTTATTCCAGCAGGATTGTTTGCTCAGGGCATTAATTGGGATACTGATGGAACTTCTTATACAGCATTAGAAGGTAGTCAAATCTCAAGAGTAAGTCTTCCCTCTTTACAAAAAACAGTTATTGTTACATCAGATTTATTGATTCCTAAAGGTCAGACCTCTGCTTTATCAATCAAAAGCTATACCTTTTCTGATGATGCTAAAAAAGTATTGATTTTTACCAACAGCAAAAAAGTATGGCGTTATGAAACGCGTGGTGATTATTGGGTATTAGACATTGCCACCAAACAACTTAAGCAATTAGGAAAAGGCATGCCAGTATCATCTTTGATGTTTGCGAAGTTTTCGCCTGATGGGTCAAAAGTTGCTTATGTTTCAAAACATAATATTTATGTTGAAGACCTTGCCACCAATAAAATCAAAGCATTGACCAAGGATGGAACTACGAAGTTAATCAACGGTACTTTCGACTGGGTATATGAAGAAGAATTTGACTGTAGAGACGGTTTTCGTTGGAGTCCAGATAGTAAATCTATTGCCTATTGGCAGATTGATGCTAATACCATTCGTGATTATTTCATGTTGAATACCACAGACTCTATCTATTCGCAAGTAATTCCTGTAGAATATCCAAAAGTAGGAGAGAAGCCTTCGGCTTGTAAAGTAGGCGTTGTAGATATTGCTACTGCTAAAACGATTTGGATGAAAGTGCCGGGAGAATCAACCAATAACTATATTCCTAAAATGGAATGGGCAGGTAATTCATCTGAAATCATTATCCAACAATTGCCACGTAAGCAAAACGAAACAAAATTGATGCTTTGTAATGCTAAAACTGGCGTAGCCAAAACTTTTTATAGCGAATCTGATAAAGCTTGGGTTAATGTAAATAACCGTGCAGGAGAGTCTGTAGGCTGGGATTGGTTGAAAAATGGAAAAGATTTTATCTGGCAATCGGAAAAAGATGGCTGGAATCACTTATATATTGTTGGAAAAGACGGTAAAGAAAAGTTGATAACTGCGGGTGATTTTGATGTAATTAGTTTCTTAGCATTCAATGAAGAAACAAATGTAATTTACTTCACAGCTTCGCCAGAAAATGCTACGCAACAATATTTATATAGAACTACGTTAGATGGAAAAGGAAAAGCAGAGAGAGTTTCACCTTTGAACCAAGCAGGAACACACAGTTATAATGTTTCGCCAACGGGTAAGTTCGCTCAACATCGTTTTACTAGCTCGACAGTTAGTCCCGTAAGTGAAATGATTACGTTGCCCGACCATAAGCCTTTTAACGAAGCAGAAGGTGTTGATGCGAAAATAACCAAGCAAAAACCAAGAAAAAATAAGGTTGAATTTTTAAAAATCAAGACCGAAGATAACATCACTGTGGATGCATGGATGGTAAAACCTTATGATTTTGATTCTACCAAAAAGTATCCAATCGTATTCATGGTTTATACAGAACCAGCTTCTGCAACGGTAAAAGATACTTATTCGGCTGGCTCAAATGGTTTATACGTTGGTGATATGGCAAAAGATGGTTATATCTATGTATCAATCGATGGAAGAGGAACGCCATCTCCAAAAGGTCGTGAGTGGAGAAAAGCAATTTATCGTAAAATTGGACAAATCAATATCCGTGACCAAGCAATGGCAGCGAAGGAGTTATTGAAAAATAAATACATCGACCCAACAAGAGTAGCAGTTCATGGTTGGAGTGGCGGAGGGTCAACTACGTTAAATTTATTATTCCAATATCCAGAAATTTATCAAACAGGTATTGCTGTAGCGGCGGTAGCTAATCAGCTTTCTTATGATAATATTTATCAGGAAAGATATATGGGTATTCCTCAAGAAAATCGTGAGGATTTTGTAAATGGTTCTCCGATTACTTATGCTAAAAACTTGAAAGGGAATTTATTATACATTCATGGAACAGGCGATGATAATGTACATTATCAAAATGCTGAAATGTTAGTGAATGAATTAATTAAGTACAACAAACAGTTTCAATTTATGGCATATCCAAACCGTTCGCATGGCATTTATGAAGGCGAAGGAACAAGAATGCACTTGAATACTTTGTACACTAATTACTTGAAACAATATTGCCCACCAGGAGGAAGATAATAATAGCTGTGAGTGATGAGCTTTGAGCATTCAGCTGTATTTCAACATGAGTCATCCCGAATTTTCTCTAAAAATAGTGAGTTTTAGATGATTTTTGAGTTTTTGTAATTTATTCTCGTCCTTACTTTTTGCCTTGATGCAAAAAGTAACAAAAAAATCAAGAATTCCTAAACTCGCTATCGCTCAAACAGTAGGAATTCGTTGTTCATCAATCATAAAAAAGCGGTCGAAATTAGTTTTTCGACCGCTTTTTTATGATTTTGAAATTCGGGATGACTCATGTTGAATCCTTTTTAACAAAGCTACAACACAGAACCTTTTATCCCTTCCAATAATCCCTTCCAAAGCGTATAGAAAAATGGCTTGTCAGGTATCCTCTGATAATTGATAATAGCAACTCTTGGAGGTTTCTTTCCTGTTGGATTACTTTTTTTGATGACAAATGTATTAGCTATAAAAGATAGTAATTTCCGTTTTTTAAAGACACCGTCTTCAGGAGGGAATTTATATATCATTACATTTAAGTCTTGATAGAGCATCGTAGTAGAACCCTTCAGCCCGAATTTATTTCCATGCATATCAAAAGCAAAATAACTAAGATATCCTTCTTGAGCCTTCGCCATTACTAAGGCTTCGGTTACCTGATTTACAGTGGCTATTTGCATATTGAATACTTTACCATTACAACTAAAATCTCCTTGTTTATCTGCTATATTGAAGCGAAAGGAGAAATGAACGTTTGCTTTATTTATCAATTTAGATTTCAAAAAAACCATACAATTTGGATTTTTTGCTAAGGGGACAGAGTCATTCGTGAAATTATGTACATAACCATTGGCTTTGTCAAAAATCACGTTGCCCACTAAATTTGTTTGAGGATTGTATTCAGAATACGTTATTTTAAAACGACTTAATTTTATCGTATCAATTAAAAATTTAAGTTGCCATTTCCTAAAAGCTTCATGAGGAAAAGGGCGATAATCCATTTTCTTATGTGGTTTGAAAAGACGCGTGTCTGTAAATACATTTATCTGTCCATTGTTAATGCCAAGGTTTTTCGCATATATTTTTTTCTCCTCAAAAAGCTTGTGTAAATCTATAGAATCTAGTTTGATATTTTTACAAATAATACTGATTCTATCATCCCCATCAGTTTTATTGCCATAGGCAATTTCTTTATACTGAGGTTCATATTCCAAGTGTTCAAGCGATAATGATTTAGATTTAGTAGAGAATAATAATTCCTTTATTTTAAATTTATTCAATGAATCCTCTGTCAGTATTTCTAGTTTGTCTAACTTGAAGACACACTCTTTCATATAATAAAAACGACTTTTATCACGATGAGACGTTGAGTCTATCAATAAGTCGGTGAGTTCAATATCTAAATGTTCAACCTTACTGGTACTAGGCGTTTTCTTTTCAGAATGATTAATAAAAGTAAAATTGATATTATCTAAACTTACCTTTTCTACAGAAAATGATTTTACAAATTTTGAAAGTATCGTATAGAAAGGTGTAATTGTCTTGAAAGAATTATAATATTGCCTGTGATGGTTAATCTGAATAACGGGTTCTTTAATGCTGATTGATTGTAAGTGTAACTTTGATGAAAAAATAATTTTCCAAGGATTAATTCCTGTTAAATGAATTTCATCTACTTGAGCTTGATAAATATTATCAGGCATTTTTTTTGCCAAATCCAGTTGCTTGTACAAAGTAGTATCTGCTTGCCAACGCACGCCCAAAATGCGAGCATCACCACCAGTAATATTATACTGAATGTCTTTGAAATCAATGTGATATAAACTATCAGTACTTTTTAATACTGCATATTGAATCCGTTTTGATAATAAAGGCTTTAATCCCCATAGCCCTACGATGGTAGCGATTGCTAAAAATGCAAGTAATGTATAAAGACTAATAATTAGTCCTTTTTTGAAGCGATTTTTTGGATTTTGTGTCATAGAATTAATGGTAAAGAGTCAACTACTTAAAGACCTAAATTTCTATGCCAGTAGATAGTAAAATAGCAGTATTACTATAAAATAAATGTTAGTTTGTCCAACATACTTAACATAAGTTGATTTACTGATTGATTTTCACGATTTTAATAAAGAATAAGATTGGATGTATTTTAAATAAATAATGGAAAACAAGCAGCATTAAAGAATGTTATCACCCAGCATTCAAATATTTTAATTG